>JAKQKY010000081.1 GCA_029560415.1 Bacteroidota bacterium
CTTTCTAATTTAGTCACAACGATGGTTCTGTTAACGATTGTTTTTACGCATGATCAGGCTATCCAATGCCTTTTGGTACATTTTTGCATACACCAGGTGTTCGGGATAGGTGGCCGCAAAATTAGAGTAACCTTTGAAATCGGGTTTGGCCACAAAGAAAATATAATTGGTTTCCGGGGCATCCAGCACGGCATCAATGGTATTGATCGATGGAGTGCAAATAGGACCTGGAGGTAGACCTGTTTGTTGATAAGTGTTATAGGGAGATGGGTAGGCGAGGTGCCCGTGCAGGATCCTTTTCAATCCAAAATTACGCATGGCATATTTCACAGTAGGATCGGCCTCCAGTTTCATGTTCTTTTTTATGCGATTCATATATACGCTGGCGATGCGGCCTTTGTCATCGGCTTTATTGGTTTCTTCTTCTACGATACTTGCCATTGTGTAAACTTCATCGGGCTTCAATCCTAGTTTCGTTGCTTTGGCTGTTCTGCTGCCTTCCCAGAACTTTTGGTGCTGATCATTCAGCCTGTCTAAGATCTTTTTAAAGGACCCATTCCACCAGAAAAGATAGGAATTCGGGATCACCAGGGTCATTACGGTATTGGTATCAACATGGTAAGGGGCAAGTGAATCATTACTTGAGATGAAATTGATAACTTCCAGTGAATCAGCTTCAAAGTTAGCTCCAATTTTTCCAGCGAAGTCTTCTTTCGTGCGAAGTTTATTGATCACAAGTCTCACAGGAGACTGATTGCCGGCCTTTAGCATTCTCACCAGGTTTACCAGGCTGCTTCCCTTTTTTATTTCATATTTTCCTGCCCTAACCGCCCGGTTGTATTTGACCTGTTTGGCCAGCTTATCAAATATAAACCCATTAGAAATGATCTTTTTGTCGGCAAGACTTTGCTTTACAGATTCATAAGTTTCACCCGTTTTGATATAGAAATATTTGCCTTCCGGGGAAGATATGGTGGGTCCGAACAAGCTCCAGGCAACATAAGCAACCCCCAGTAAAACAATGGCAAGTATGATCAACAATCCTTTTTTCATATGTTCCTATACGTATTGAATAAAGCAAAGTAAATTAAAAAACCCCGCTGTTTGAGGCGGGGTCTTATATAAATTTTATAAAATTTTATTTGACAGTATCCGGAGTTGTTTGGCTGCCCGGTAAAGGGGTCGTGGCGGCAGGAGTAGCTGCTTTTTGTTGTGGGGTAGTTGAAACACCTTTCAACAAGTCATCGTTCTTGCTGGATCCGCTGCCATCTTTTGGAATAAAAGCTGGTGAAACCAGGCACAATAAACCTACCACGGCTGCAAATACCCAGGTGCCTTTTTCAAGTACATCAGTGGTTTGTTTAACACCCATCAGCTGGTTACTGAAACCACCCAAGGTACCCGACAGGCCACCGCCTTTTGGATTTTGAATCAATACGATCAGGCCTAATATGATAGAGGCAATGATGATCAGAACGCCGAATAATGCTAACATGTTACTTTTCTTTAAGAATTTCTAATTTGGCTGCAAAGTAAGCGCTTTTGGAAGGATTGAGCAAACTTAATTTTTGATAAATTTCAACGGCCTTCTTGGGTTTTCCCTGTTGCAGGTACACTTCGGCCATTGATTCAGTTAAGATCTCATCTTCCTTATTGCTTTTTTCGGCCAGGCGCTGTACCGATACGTCAATATTCTCCGTGTTTTCAGGCATTTGTTCCGCATGCACTTTTTTCATGGTTTTCAGCCAATCGGTAAAGCTTTTCAATTGTTTTCCCAACTTGTCGGTCGGTTGTATCTCTTCCGATAATTTGATGCCCTGTGACGCAAAATAGTCTGTTGTGTGTAAGGGTTCAAAGAGAAGGGTTTCTTCATTCTTCTCAGCAGGCTTTAGTTCAGGTGCAGAATGAACAACTGTTTCAGCAACCGTCGGCTCTACAGTAACTGCCTCAATTGGTTCAGCTATTGAATCCATCGGCATTGGCTCTTTAAATACTTCTTTAGCAGGTTCTGCAATTGATTCGTCAACCATTGTAGTTGGTTCTTCCGGAGATGAAGCAATGGCCTCTGCTGGTAATTCTTGTTGAGCAAGCCGAAATTTTAATAAAAACGGGTTATTCAAATGCAAGGCTGTCGTGGCCGCAACAGATGGATAACTCAGATCATTTAAAGCCGTTTCTTTCAATAAATAAAAATGTGCTAAACTGAAATAGGGATGGTCACGGGTAATTTCCTGGAGCAGGGATGCACGCCCTTTTTCCGAATGATCGGTGTTAAAAACTTGGTCAAATAAGGATGAATCAGGCTGCATCGTTCAAAGCTAATGGTTAATCGGTCAAACGACAAATTACCAGTTCGAAAATATTTTATTGAATATCTCGTCTACGAGGTTCTTTACGATCTCTTCATTGAGGTTCGCTTCGGCCTGGCTTAGACTTAGGTTTGCACTGAAATCAAAAGTACGGGTGAGATCGGCTTCGAAATTGGCCTTTTCATTCAGGGCATTTTTAAACACCAGGTGAAAGCCAACAGTCAGCCTGTTTCCACTCGAATTGCTCCCGGTAATACTTACGGTTGATGTCGCATATTGTGATACATAACCGCTGATATCGTAATCGGCATTGTCGTCGTTCGATTGCCGCAGGCGGGTCGTACCAATGATCTTTAATTTCAGTCGCTCTGTTAATTGCGGACTCAACTGCGTATTCACATAAGGTGCTTTATTCTCTAAATAATTCACCCTGAAATTCTTCACTTCCGCCGGTATGGGTGAAGTGTCCTTAAATGAATATTTACAGGTGGCGAAATTAAAGAAGCTGATGAGGATAAAACTCACCAGGTATAATTCAATCTTTTTGTTTTTCAATCTCCAGTAACTCATACGTTTCTTATTTATCCGTTATCCGTTATCCAGTATCCAGCATCCTCCTACAAATTCTCAATATCATACTCCTTCAACTTCCTGTACAAAGTCCTTTCACTGATTCCAAGATCCAGCGAAGCATCTCTTCTTTTGCCACGATGTTTTTTTAGTGCTTTGATGATGAGCTCTTTTTCTTTATCGATGATGCTCAGCGATTCTTCCACATCTTCATGCTGCTGAATGGTATGCTGGTTGTTGAGGATAACCGGGTTGTTATTCGGCAGGTAATTGCCGGCATTGCTGATGGTACTAAGTTCCTTTACCGTATTGTTATTATTGTTGCTATTGTCGGGAGTATACACCGGCGCATGCTGGGCCAGGTTGGGGTTTTGCAGAAGGTCGAAAAACATCTTCTTCAGTTCGTTCACATCTTTTTTCATATCGAAGAAGAGCTTGTACAAAATTTCCCTTTCATTGGCGAATTCTGAATGGGTAACGCTGCTGCTGCCACCTGCCACTACGGGTAACCGTGAGAAATTGTTCTCTGGTAAAAAGCCACGTAGTTGTTCGGCAGAAATTTGTTTGTCTTTACTCAGTACCGATATCTGTTCTGCAATATTTTTCAATTCCCTTACATTGCCCGGCCATGGATAACTGATGAGTATTTGTTTGGCGTCATCTTCTAGCTGCACAGAAGTTGTTTTATACCTGTCGGCAAAATCGGTTGCGAATTTTCTAAACAGTAAAATGATATCTTCCTGGCGGTCTCGCAATGCCGGAACCCTGATCGGCACTGTGTTTAAACGGTAATAAAGATCTTCCCTGAATCTGCCGTTGTGGGTATATTCCAGGAGTTCCTTGTTAGATGCCGCTATCACCCGCACATCCGTTTTCTGCACCTTGCTGCTGCCCACGCGAATGTATTCACCGGTTTCGAGTACACGCAGTAAACGTGCTTGTGTACCTAGTGGCATTTCACCGATCTCATCCAAAAAAATGGTTCCACCATTAACGGTTTCAAAGTAACCTTTTCGGCTATCAACTGCCCCGGTAAATGATCCTTTTTCATGGCCGAATAATTCTGAGTCGATCGTCCCTTCGGGAATGGCGCCGCAGTTTACTGCTATGAATGAATTGTGTTTGCGGGCTGATAATGCATGGATGATCTGAGAAAATACTTCCTTGCCTACACCACTTTCTCCATTGATGAGTACACTCAGATCGGTATTGGCCACCTGTGTAGCCACATTTAATGCATGGTTCAGCGCCGGCGAATTACCGATGATGCCAAACCTGTTTTTTATTGATTGTAAATCCATAGTTTTTTATTTGATCACATTTCCCAATAAGGTACCAGCGGTGCAATCATGCACATGCACCATCACGTAATCACTTTTCTGATGGTTCTCTTTTGGGAAAACAATTACTTTATTTTGTTCGTTTCTGCCATACAGGTAGTCTGCATCTTTTTTCGAAACCCCTTCTACCAATACTTTATATGTTTTGCCAACATCCTTCTGCATGCTGATCAAAGAATGATTACGATATAGATCTACCAGTTCCTGCAATCTTCTTTTCTTTACCGGCAACGGCACGTCGTCCTCAAACCTTCTGGCAGCAAGGGTTCCGGGCCGTTCAGAATAAAAATAAAGATAGGCCAGGTCGTAACGGCAGTATTCCATCAGGGTTAACGATTCCTGGTGTTCTTCCTCGGTTTCGGTACAAAAACCGGCGATCATATCGGTGGAAAGTCCGCAATCGGGAAGAATTTCCCTGATGCGATTCACCTTGCTGATATACCACTCACGGCTATACGTACGGTTCATCATCTGCAATACCCTGCTGCTTCCGCTTTGTACGGGAAGATGGATATAGTTGCAGATATTCTCATATTTTTTTATCGTAAACAAAACGTCATCGGTGATATCTTTTGGGTGCGAAGTAGAGAAACGAACTCGTAGCAATGGCGATATCAACGCCACTTTTTCCATCAGTTGGGCAAAGGTTACAGTTTCTTTGTTATCGGCGCTGGTCCAATGATAGCTGTCTACATTTTGTCCGAGCAGGGTCACTTCCCTGAATCCATCATTGAACAAAGCCTCACACTCATGCACAATGCTGTAGGCATCGCGGCTGCGCTCACGGCCACGGGTAAACGGAACCACGCAAAAAGAGCACATATTATTACAGCCCCGCATGATGCTTACAAAAGCATTTACGCCATTGCTATTAAGCCTGATGGGAGATATGTCGGCATAGGTTTCATCGCGGCTCAGCAATACGTTCACGCTTTTCTGACCGCCATTGGCTTCTTCCACGAGGGAAGGGAGGCTGCGGTATGCATCCGGACCAACCACAATATCTACCAGTTTTTCTTCTTCCAGGAAGGCGGCTTTTAAGCGTTCGGCCATACAACCCAATACGCCGATTACCAGGCCGGGCTTTTGTCTTTTCAGCTGCCTGAATTCGGTGAGCCTTTTGCGAACCCTTTCTTCTGCTTTTTCGCGAATGGAACAGGTGTTGATCAGGATGAGGTCGGCCGACTGAAAATCATTGGTGGCTCCAAAGCCATCTGCCATGAGTATGGATGCCACTACTTCGCTGTCAGCAAAATTCATGGCACAGCCGTAGCTTTCTATGTAAAAATGTTTTTCGTAATGTGTAAGCACAGATTCTGCAGGTAAAAAAGCTTCTCCCTGTTTCGATTCATCATGTTGCTTTTGTTCCATCAATTCCTGCATTCTTGCCTTTGTTTTGGTCGGCAAAGATACAGTAAAACAACGTAAAGATGCCAGTCTGTCAGTACTTTAGCGATTTCTTATAAGTTGCTTTATCACAGATTAATTCGGCGTAAGTAAATTGTAATCAACCTTTTACAGAAAATTGCCTGGCAAGCCAGCTACTTTTTACCGGGATGATCCAATTGTCGAGGAGTTGTTTTTTAGTAAGTACGGTATTGTTGAAATACAGGCTGTCTTCGGTAATAAAGCCGTTGTCTAATGCATATTGAAGTTGAGATAAAGGCAGTAATTCTATTTTGTCTTTGATGATAAATGCCATCGACTGGCGATCGAACAGGTCAACCTTAAAAGCAGATTCGATCTCCTTTACCAGTCTTACCGAGCTATCGGTGCTGCATCCACTGACCCCGGTAGCAGATTCGTCGGCCATGAAAACGATGAACCTTCCGAAAAATAAATTGGCATAACCTTTTATGGGGGTGCCATGGCTTTTCCAGTTTTGTACAAATTCAGTTAGCATAGATTCCATCTGCAGGGCTTCGCTGATAAAGAATAAGCGGCTTGATTGGTAGATCCACACACGGCTGTCGTCGGAAAAATCTTCGGGTAAATGATGTTGAAAATCGATGTCCATGGGGCAAAGGTAGGGATAGAGGGATAATTTGAAGATGATTCGATTTGAAGATGATTCGATTTGAAGATTTGAAAATGATTTGATTTGAAGATTTGAAGATGCGGTTGATTTGAAGATGGATTGATTTGGAGATTTGAAAATGATTTGATTTGAAGATGCGGTTGATTTGAAGATGGATTGATTTGGAGATTTGGAGATGGATTGATTGGAAGATTATTTGATTTGAAGATTTGGAAATTGATTGATTTGGAGATGGAGTTATTTGAGAATGAGGGTTTAAAATAGGTTGGATGTAATAAAAGTAAACTTCGCAGGAAGGGGACTTTCTGTAAATTGATTTCGTCGGATATGCGGAAGGGTTAGGATTGCATGGAGGCAGCAACGAGTTCGGCAATGTCGAGTACCTGTACTTCGTCTTCTTTTTCTTTGTTTTTAACACCATCGGTGAGCATGGTGTTGCAGAATGGACAGGCCGCGGCAATCACTGATGCGCCTGTATCCAGGGCTTCATTGCTTCTTTCTATGTTAATGCGGATGTCTCCTTTTTCTTCTTCCTTAAACATTTGTGCTCCACCGGCACCACAGCATAGTCCATTGCTTTTGCAGCGCTTCATTTCAACCAGGGCTACATCCATTGCTTCTAATACTTTGCGGGGAGCTTCATAAATATCGTTTGCCCGTCCCAGGTAGCAACTGTCATGATAGGTGATCTTTTTTCCTTTGAATTGTCCACCTTCCTGCATTTTTATTTTTCCTTCATCAATCAGTTGTTGAAGAAAAGTAGCATGATGGATCACTTCATATTGACCTCCCAGTACCGGGTATTCGTTTTTAAGAATGTTGAAACAATGCGGGCAGGCCGTTACTATCTTTTTAATGTTGTAGCCGTTCAGAACCTGGATATTCTGGTAAGCCATCATCTGGAACATGAATTCATTGCCCGAACGCCTCGCCGGATCGCCGGTGCACATTTCTTCTTTTCCCAGGATGGCATATTTAATACCTACCTTGTCGAGTATAGTCACAAAAGCCTTGGTGATCTTTTGCGCACGCTGATCAAAACTTCCGGCACAGCCCACCCAAAATAACACTTCCGGTTGTTCGCCGCTCGCTAAAAATTCCGCCATGGTAGGTACATGCATATCCGAACTATATTTGAATCAACAAAGTAAACAAGATTTTATCATTGATGTTTGTTCTGTTGCATTTAATTTTACAAAATAATCAGACAGTTGAAAAAATTACTCAATAATATAACTAATTGGGAAGCCTGGCCTTTTAAGTTGATCTATGCTCCATTGGTGCCCATCTGGCTATCTTACATGATCAGGTCGGGATCGGTATGGTTCTTTACCCCCAGCAACCCCAAACTTACTTTTGGCGGAATGGAAGGCGAACCCAAGAAGGAAATGTATGATCTCCTGCCATTACATCTATATCCTCCAACTTTTAATGTATTGCCTTCTGATGACCTCAATGAAGTGATCGGCCGTATCCATCAACATAACATCGGATTTCCATTGATCGTAAAGCCCGAGGTTGGTGGACAAGGTATCCTGTTTCGTAAAATAGATGATATCGCTTCCCTCAAACATTATCATTCTATTGTTCCGGTTGAATACATTGTTCAGAAAATGGTGCACTATCCCATAGAAGTGAGTGTATTCTACATCAGGCATCCATTAGAAAAAAAAGGAAGAGTAACCGGTTTTTTACATAAGATTCCATTACAGGTTACCGGTGACGGCACAAATACCCTGGAAGGGCTGGTGATGAACCATCCTAAAGCTGCCAACCGGGTGCCCGAACTGCAAAGCAAACACAAAGAAAGCTGGAATAAAGTAATACCGAAAGGTCAACAGTACGTATTAAGCTATGCGGCTAACCATAACCGTGGGGCGCATTTCATCGATCTGAAAGAGCATATCGATGATAACCTGGTGGCCGTTTTCGATTCCATCAGCCATGGCATCAATGATTTCTTTTATGGCCGGTACGATATTATGTGTAACGATATTGCTTCACTGAAACAGGGCCGCGATTTTACCATCCTGGAATACAATGGATGTGGAGCCGAGCCCAATCATTTTTACGATACCGGGTATACCCTGGGAGGCGCTTACCGGGAGATCCTCATGCATTGGAAAGCATTATACCAGATCAGCCTGTACAATGCCAAACAAGGCATCAAACCATGGCCCTTCATGAAGGGAATGAAATTCAGGAAAGAAACAAATGAACTTTACAGTATCATGAAAAAGGCAGATGAGCGGATCGGGTGATCTTAAAATGATTTACCATGCGTTTGCCTGATCAACATTTTTGTTATTGCCGGCATTCTTTTCAAAACACGAACAAATAAGTTGGTAATCCAGGTTTTTCCAAAGAATCGCTGAATGGTTCTGCCCATGCGCAACCTGGCCGAAAATGTTTTTCTCCATTCCATTTCATAGTTCTTTTCAAGTGCCGATCGGTTTGTTTTATTGTTTAAGAAACGGGTGATATGTTTTGAAGCGATCTTACTCGCATGCAAGGCCATGCTCATGCCATTGCCACAGAGTGGGGTGATCATCCCCGCCGCATCCCCGATCATCAGTACATGATCTTCTACCTGGGATTTTGTTTGAAAGGAAATCTGCGAAATGGTCAATGGTGCGGTATAGATTTTAGTGACATGTTTAAAAATATCAGCCAGGAACGGATTGGCACTCAAAATGTTTTTTTCCATTTCTTCGATCGATTGGTGACTGTTCTTTAAATTGGCCGCATTGCTCAGGTAACATAAGCAATAGGTGTCATTTTCAATTTTCGACATCCCGCAATACCCGTTTTCGAAATTATGCAATGCAATAAGATCAGCAGGCATGTCTGCCTTTACATGATATTTAATGCCGATGAAATGATTGAGCTTATTGGGCAAACGGTTCACAAACGGGCGTTTCCAGCCAATATCAAGGTTGCTTCTTTTACCAAAACAGCCACAACAAACCCGGCTTAGATATTTCCCTTTGCTACTGTTTATTTGAAATTGGTCGTTGTTGAAAATGACGTTCTCTACTTTACAGTTATCCATGACCGTTACTCCTCTTTCTTCCGCTATTTTTTTTAAGGCAAAATCGAGTGTATACCGGCTAATGCCAAAGCCGCCAAGGTCCAAACTATGTGTTAACTGGTTGCCGTCGGGGGAACTGACCAATAATTTATTTATACGGGGAAGATCCATTTCGGGTAAAGGAAGACCAAGGCTTTGCAAATGATCCCAGCTTTCCATGCTGATGTATTCGCCGCACACTTTATGAAAGGGGTATTGTTCTTTTTCAAAAAGGATTACTTTAAAGCCGGCATTGCACAATTGTATAGCCAGGCTAAGCCCGGCCAATCCACCACCAATGATGGCACAATCATATGAGGTTTCATGCGTCATGCTTACAGGTAATCAAATGCCTGAATGCCCATTTCCACTGAATGCGATAACGTGCAATACCTGCCGCCTCGAAGATCGTTTTCCATTCTTTCATTTTAAATCCACGGGCAACCGAAAGTGGGGCATCATGTTTTACAAGGTATGATTTTGAGAAGATTTTCGTAATTCCTTTGATGGAATAATAGGCGAGTGGATGACGATGCAGGTCGTTGATAAAAAAACCGGTGCTGCTGTTTAATTTCATCCACCTGAGCATAGAATGCAAGGAGGTTTCTGGAAAATGATGACAGAACAAAGAGCAAAAAATGATATCTGGTTTATCATTTGCAAAAGTTACATCCGCATAATCGCTGCTGATCCAGTTAACCGGCAGTTCGGGGTATTGTTGACCGGCGAACGTTGTGCATGCCTGCTTTATATCGATCCCGGTAAAGCGGGCTTCGATATTATGTTTTCTACAATAATCAGCAATGGCTTTAATATTATCGCCACCACCCGAACCGATCTCGCATATATGAATGTTCTTTTTTGCCGATGATGCCAACAATTTGCGTATACCCGTCAACGAGATGTGATGCCCGCCCAGCAACCGGTTAATCGTATTAAGCTCCTGCATGTTCAGCCTGATATCTTCAAAAGGGATATCATCATTATCCAGTAATTCTGGTTGATATGATCGGCGTGCAAGGTTAATCATAT
>JAKQKY010000034.1 GCA_029560415.1 Bacteroidota bacterium
GGTTGATGCTGCTAATCATCGGGTTGGTATTGGAACTTCAACACCAACGCAAATATTGGATGTTGCAGGAAATATAAAAATGTCAGGCGCTTTTATGCCTGATGATGTTGCAGGAACAGCAGGACAGGTTTTGACCTCAGCAGGCTCAGGATTGCCGCCAACATGGACTACTCCGGTGGTATCCACCAATATTTACAATGCCGACGGAACATTAACAGGTAACAGAGTTGTAAGTCAAGATGTTAACACATTGGCTTTTACAGGAAGTTCAGTTAATGCATTTAGTGTTGATGGAACTACTTTATCGGTTGATGCTGCTAATCATAGGGTTGGTGTTGGCACAACAACTCCAAATGCAGCAGTACAAGTAAATGGTGATATTTCTCTTTCTGATCAAGCCGATCACAATGGATCCGCTCGGATTATTGGCCATCCAACAGCTTGTGTAGGTAATCATGGCCCATTAACTATTCAGGCAAAGAGCAATGTGTGGAGCCCCTATCTTGCAAGTGGTGGCGACCTGATATTGGCGGCCGGTGATGGAAATTCTTCAAATCCGGTAAGCGATAACCGAATGGGAGAGGTTTACATCAGGCCAGGAGCAAATACCTATGGTGCAGGAGGTTCTGGAAATGTGGTAATACAGGGAGCCACAACAGTCGGGTCATATGTTGATCGTATATTTGTAAACGGTAGTAACGGGAATGTCGGTATTGGAACTTCAGCGCCTGCTACGAAACTTCATGTCAATGCAGTGATGCGGCTTGAGCCTTTGGCTTCTGCTCCTGTATCAGCATCAAAAGGTGATATGTATTTCAATGGTACAACAAATAAGCTAATGGTATATGATGGTACCACATGGCAGGCTTGTTGGTAAAATTAGTTTTGTAAGTAACAAAAGAAAGGCTGTCTCATAATCGGGACGGCCTTTTTTTATTTCTGTGAGAGGTCGTGTCTACTTATATTTAAGTAATTCGCATTTATCTGAATATCAAATATTACATTGCTTTGTCATGAACCGGGATACCCAATTCTGAACACGGAATTCTCAAAATTAACTTTTGATCTGCCCCGGCTGACTTCTGATCCGCCGCGGCGGACTAACAGCCTAACAGCTTAATGACTTCTTCTTACTTCTTCTCCTTGTGTATCAGTACTTCAGTAGCCCCAATGCCGTACTTGGCGATGGAAGCATCAAAATATTCGAGGAAAGCATATTGTTCGAGGATTTTGCTCACTTCAAGTTTTAGAATGCCGGCACCCACGCCATGGATAAAAATCACACGTTCGTAGTTTTCAGCAATGGCATTTTCCATGCAACGGGTAAAATAATCAAGCTGTATTTGCAGTTTTTCGTGTTTGCCAAGACTCTGGTATTCTTCGCATAAAGCCTCAATATGCAGGTCAACTTCTGCAAAGCCTTCGTCGATACGGTGTTTTTGTATCAGCGAATCTCTTTTTAGTTGTGCTTCCGGTATCCTGACCTGCTGCGGTATGTCATCTTCTTTTACACTGAGGATAGGCGGTTCGCAGATTTTATAAATGAATGACCGCTTGTTG
>JAKQKY010000086.1 GCA_029560415.1 Bacteroidota bacterium
CCGCCCCCACCCCCACCCGTTAGTAAGAAGGAAACCTTTACTCTTCCGGTTGTCAAAGAAAAAATAGCAAAACCTGCCGATATTAAACCAATTGTACCCGAAACACCCAGGGTTTTGAAAGCGGATAAGAAAGCGATACCGGTGGCAACTTTGCCGAGAATGGATACCACGATTAAAAATAAAGCTGTTGTTAAGAATCGCGATATACCGGTGTCTGTTCCGCTGCCCATTCAAACAAGGGAGAACCCGGTTGTGAAACAGATAGTGACTACAGGAGAATCGATCCTGCTGGAATTGTATGATAATGGAGAAATAGACGGTGATACCGTAAGTATTTATCATAACAATGAACTGGTTGTTTCCCGGGCCGGTCTTTCAGAAAAACCTGTGAAATTTACGATCAAAGCCAGTAAGGAACAACCTCACCATGAAGTGATAATGGTTGCAAATAACTTAGGTAAGATACCTCCAAATACATCACTCATGATTATAACGGCTGCAGGTAAACGCTACGAGGTATTTATTTCATCTTCTGAACAGAAAAATGCCAGGATCATTATTGATTATACAAAATAAAGGCATACAATCTCTGGTTTTATGTTCATAAAAAAGGCTGCCTCAAAAGAGGCAGCCTGGATTGAATCCCTGATTTTTCTATAGTTTAATCAATTTAATCAACTTATGTTTATTTCCCTGTACGAATTCGGCGATGTAAAGTCCCTTTATATAATTGCTTCCTAATTTTACCGTTTGCCCAGGCATGATGCCCTGGCGAATTTCAATCATTTTACCATTAAGGTCTGTAATACGCAATGAAACCGGGATACTTCTTTCATTGCTGTTAACTGTGAGCGTAAACTGTCCCTGGCTTGGGTTTGGCATTGCATTGACTTCGAGTTCATGCGTAACCGTTAGCTCTGTAAATGTTTTGGCTGTTGCATTGCTTTTACCTGATGGAGCAGTTACGATCCTTGGTAATTCAGTACATACCGGCAGGTTTACATTCAGTGACCTCACGCTGGTACCATTGCCGCAACCATTCGTTCCCACAACACTCACTAAACCTGAAATGGCAGAAGCCGGGTAAGTTACGAGGATGTTGGTAGTACCCTGCCCTGCATCAATTGATGCCCCTGCAGGAACAGACCAGGTAACCGTAGTTGCATTGGTTGGCAATGCCGGGATGCTATAAATAAACTGGCGAACCGGACAAGCCGACAATGACTGACCTGTAATGGCGCCCGGTACAGAAGGTAATTTTCTTACGAGGGTCAATGTTCTAACCGACGTGCTTCCGCAATTGGCATCAGCCCTTACCGTTATAGCACCGGTTGTGAAGGCAGTTGTATAATTTACAATGATGATGGTATCATTTACGCCTGGAGGATTTGGATGCGTTACGATCGCACCTACTGCAGGTGTCGTCCAGGTATAGCCTGTTGCATTGGCTATTTTTTTAATGGTATACGTTGCACCGGTAGTTCCAATCCAAGGACAAGGATCTGTAGGGCCAACTATGGTAGGTGTGGTTGTTGGTGCCAGTGTTTTGATGGCCAAAGTCCTGGCAATGTTATTGGTTCCGCAACCATTCGCAGAAGTTACTGCAATTGTACCACTTGAGAAACCTGCACCATATGTAACCTGGATGATGGTATCATTAAACCCTGTTCCAGCCGGGTGCGTAGCAGTTGCTCCTGCCGGTAACACCCAGTTATAGGAAGATGCGTAAGCAACTTTTGAAATGGTATATGTTGCCGTGTTTAGGGTTCCTACAATCGCACAAGGATTGGTTAAACCGCTGATGGTGCCCGGTGTAGATGGTAACGTGGACCTCAATATGCTCAGGTTTCTTGCATTGCTTGTTCCGCAACCTGCAGACTGTACTGAAATATTGGTTGTTGAAACAAAGTTGTTGTCAAAGCTCACAGTAATAATGGTATCATTTAAACCAGTACCACCTGGATGTGAAGTGATGGTAGCACCTGTTGGTACTGTCCACACATATGATAAAGCATTAGATACTTTACGAATCGTATACACTGCCTCTTCTGTTGAACCTATGAACTGGCATGCATTGGTAGATCCGGTAATGGCGCCAGGCGTTGAAGGTGCAGAAGCTGTAACAGAAAGTGATCTGTCGCTGCTATTGCCGCAATTGGCTACTGATCTAACTTTCAAAGCGGCTGTAATGTATCCTGCATTGAACGTAACAATGATGCTGTTGGTACCTTGCCCGCTGACAATACTAACGTTGGCGGGTACTGTCCACAAATAAGATGTGGCATTGTTAACAGCAGCAATACTATAGTTAACCTGTGTGCCGGTTCCAACAAATGCACAGGCATTGGCAGGTCCGCTGATCACAGTTGGTGTGCCTGGTAATAATTTTGAAATGGTCAAAGACCTTGGAGCCCTGCTTCCGCAATTGCCATTGGCGGTAACTTTGATACTGCCCGATACAAATGCATTCAGGTAACTAACCTCAATACTGGTGGTACCCTGGCCGCTGATGATGGTTGCACCAGCTGGTACGGTCCAGATATAAGAAACTGCATTTGGTACTGCTACGATGGAATAAACTGCATTGGTTGGCTGGCCAATGAACGGACACGCATTTGTAGGTCCGGTAATAGCTCCCGGGATAGCAGGTAATATTTTAGATACGGTTAACTTACTTGGTGCACTATTGGTACATGGACCAGAAGAAACCTTTATTGTATCTACAGAAGAAACGGTATTGTCAAAAAGCACGTTGATGCTGGTAGTACCCTGGCCGGAAATGATGGCAGCGCCAACTGGAACAGACCATATGTAAGTTGTTGCATTGTTAACCGGTGCAATTGAATAAGTAGCCGTATTAACGGTGCCAACAAAAGAACAAATATCAGTGGGGCCAGAAATGTTACCCGGCTTGGCAGCAATTGGTATTACAGACATTGTTATCACATTTGAAGTGGTAACATTGCTGCCGATACAAACAAAATTGCTTGTAAGCACGCAGGTTATATTGTCGTTATTGATACTGGTTGTAGTTGAATAAGTGGAACCGGTGGCGCCATTTATATTTACACCGTTCTTTTTCCATTGGTAAGTTGGTGCGGTTCCTCCATTTGTTGGAACAGCAGTAAATGTAACCGGTGATCCCGAACAGATAGGCGTTGAAGGATTTGCCGATATGATCACAGCAGGTGCACAAACCAGGATCGGATTGGTTACATTGATATCTACCACGCTGATATGTCCGAACGCACTGCCATCTTTTACCCTGATATCAAATATCATTTCGGTTTGACCGGTTATAGTAAATACAGCCGCCCTATTATAATCGGCGTTATTAGTAGCATTATATTCCTTCCATGTTAGTTCATCGGCCCTTTTAATTTCAATGATCCTGTCATCAGCTACACTCCTTGTTCCCCAGAATTTTATCGTGTATTGTTTGCTGTTATCAAGGCCACTGAATTTCCATCGTCCGTCTGTTGCACTTGGATGAGCAAAAATATAATCTGTTGTAGCCGAAACGGGATAGTCATTAACAGCACCACCAACATTTCCGGTACTGGCACCAGGACCGCCGGTATTGAATGTTCCATCTATCCTGTTGATCACTTCCAGCGTAACCGTCGTGGCTACGTTACCGGTAGTTAATGCGTTTTGAACTTTGATACCTGGTAATCCGTCAGTAACATTATTCCAGTATTTACCATCTGTATCCGGAGAAGCGGTAGCGTCCAGTCCTGCATCAAATAAAATCCTCGTACTAACGGTAACTTTTACGGTGTCTGTACTAAATGCAGCTTTATCATCAGTAACTTTCAGCACAAAAGTATAAATACCTTCTACAAGGTCATTCACAGCTGTAGTTGCTGCATTGGCTGAAACGATGGTATAGCTTTCTGGTCCGGAAATTTTAATCCACTCATAGCTGGAAATCACACCATCCTCATCAGTAGAGGCGCTTCCATTTAAATTGGCTGTGCTTACCGGTAAAGAGGTGTTAATGTCATTGCCAGCGCGGGCTACCGGGGGCAGGTTCACTGCATTGGAAGCAGTTGTTACACTGATATCCACAACAGATATATGTCCGAACGCACTACCGCTTTTCACACGGATGTCGAAGGTCATTTCTGTTTTTCCCGAGAAGGTAAATATTGCCGCACGATTGTAGTCACTGTTGTTGCTTGCATCATATTCCTGCCATACACTGGCATCTGATCTCTTTATTTCAATCACTCTTTGATCTGCCACACTCCTGGTTCCCCAGAATTTTACAGTGTATTGTTTAAGTGCATCGAGACCAGATATCTTCCAGCTTCCATTAACGGCACTTGGTTCAGCAAATGCGTAATCACTTGTTGCTGTTGCGGGATAGTCATTTACTGCGCCCACTGTATTGCCGGTATTGGTACCAGGACCATTGACATTGAATGTACCGTCGATCCTGTTGATAACTTCGAGTGTAACAGTAGTTGCAGCATTGGCAATGGTAACCGCATTCTGTATTTTGATACCGGGGAGCCCATTGGTAAACGTATTCCAGTATTTGCCACCTCCGTCTGGTGAAGTTGTAATATCGGGGCCTACTTCAAAAAGAATCCTTGAGCTTACGATCACATCTACCGTATCAGCTTTGATATTTGAGTTGTTATCCGTAACCGTTAGGGAGAATGAATAACGGCCTTCCGTTAAGTTATTTACATTGGTAGTTGCTGTATTTGGTGAAACGATCTGGAAATTGTTTGGCCCGGAAATTTTGGCCCATGTATAACTTGTGATGGATCCGTTCAATGCACTGGAAGTACTTCCATCGAGACTGATTGTATTGGTTGGCAAAGTGATGGAAATGTCATTTCCTGCCCTGGCAACAAGCGCCTGTTGGGTAAAACGGTTACAAAGTGAATCCAGCACCGTTTCAGCTTTTATCCTGTTATAAAAAAGGTCATGGCCAAGGTTATTTACGTGAACCGCATCATAATCATATGCAATGGCAATAGAACCATCCGGATTGGCAACAGTAGAATAAAAATCAACTGCTTTATTTCCAAACCTGGTAATGATCCAATCACGCATGGTCTGTATATCTGTATTCTGCTGAGAAGTAAGGTTGTTCCTTGGTTGGGTAGTAGTTACCCAAACGGCAACATTGGCCGAATCGGCGAGGTGCATTGTTCTTTCAAAATTTTCCTGTTGTTCGGCGATGCTGTAGTCATTAACTGCATCATTCGATGGCATATTGATGATGATCGCATCGGGTTGAAGGGCTAATGCAGCAGTAATATTAAAACCATTTACTGGTGAAGGCCTGTTTGCCGGAGGGGTAAAACCAGTCGGGCATAAATTGTTGTATGTGGTAAAACCAGGGATACCAAAATTATATACCGTATTCAGAACATTCTTTCTTTTTACGTATTCGGTGAATTTGCTTACCCATGAGCTGTCCGACGGGGTGGCACCCGTTCCGAAAGAAGTAGAAGACCCAAGCACCACAATGGTCCAGGATTTATTACAGTTTACTACATCGGAATCATTTGCCTTTGTTTGCGTAGCGAATAAGAACAGCATTGAAACCAGGAATGCGAATCGGGTAAATAGGTTAAGCATATATATAAATTTTCAACTTTCTTGAATACAATTTTGTGTGATCGAAAGAATTTTCCAGGAGTGAATACAGTTGATTTTTAAAAAGAATACATTGGATTTGTGAAGTTCACAAATGGATAACAACTGGATTGGAATGGTTGATTTATAAACAGGATACTTATGGGGGAATAAGCTTATAGTTCTTTGGGAGAGCTATATTACCACAAACATAGTAATTAATTTCATATTTGCACTATAAACGCCCAAATATTATTCAATAATTTTTAAAACAAACGGACATTTTCTGCCCTCAAAATAGTTTTTATAAAAGATAGAGGATCACTTTGTTGCAGATTTTTTTTCTAAAAATTACCCGACTTATGTTTTTCAATCATTCGTCATAAACCAGGGAAATCATTGCCGGGAATTAAGGATTGGCGGGCTTTTCATCGGATCTGCACCGGCACATTGTACCTGCCTGTTAATGAATAGGATACCAATAAATGCAATCTGGCCGATTGGTGCAATATCCATAATGACCCAGTTTGTAATGTGGAATAGGAAAATGACAATGGCAAGCCATCGGTCAAATTTTTTGGTAAAGAATCCAATTAAAACAATGCTTTCTAAAACAACAGATATTGTATAAAGTACATATGTTAGCGATGGATGATTAACAAAGTAAACATTTAGCGAAGTTCTGAATCCCGTGTTCATTTCCAGGTGGTATGGCGTAAACTGGTTCTGAAGATATTGACTGAATAAACCGGTGTGCTGTAAGGCACCGTCGTATATCTTTAAAAACGCCGCAGATACATAAAAAAACAAGAGGAAATAACGGGTTGCTTCGAAGGCCAGGTAGCGGTTCATTTCTTTTTTAAACAGGAATGGGACAAAGATCCAGCAAAAACCAGCCTGGAAATTACGGTGTGTGAGATAGCCGGTCAGCGTGATATAATACAGGAACATCAGGATGCAAAGCACGATGGCCATTTTATTATTAAATGGGTTGAAGATGAATGCCAAAAGCAATATGATCATACTGGTATTGATAATTAATCCCAGCCATGAATGTGCAAGGATCGTTTGGGGTATCTTAAGGCCGAATACGATCCAATAGATAGGATCAACTCCAATGCTAAAAAAACGATCCCCCTGCAGCTGCTGATATCCAACACCCGATATCATGAACATTAAGCATTCGATCATCAGTAGGCTGAAAATGATCCGGAGCGATCGCTTATTGGGCCATATAGAATTTGTTGGATTCATTAAGGCGTACTGATTGTATAGATAATGGTTGAATCATAAAGAGAAACCTTTCCCTCCTTAAATAATAATCGGTATTTAACCAATTCCATCTTCGATTTAGACGGTACATTAACGCCAGCGAATTGGCAAAACCATACAGGCCAAAGGTTTGCATGAGATCTGTCGGGCGTAAGCGATTCCAGTAAAAATTTCTTTTTTTGCTCACCTGCAGTGGTTGACCTTATATATTGTTCAAGATAGACGGTACTTTCCTGTTCTTTATACTTACCATAGGTGTGTAAGGAGGTTTCCAGGAAATCTTTTTTCCAGTAAAGATGGTGGGTAATCGGTACCAATTGTCCATTCAACCTGATGGCATAAGTTGCCGTTATTGACGTGGTTCCTGGTGCCAGGGCAAACATATTATTGAACGGAAAAATCAGCATGTCCATCTTTTTCCCGATGAAGATCAATTGCAGGGAAATAAGCAGCATCAAGCCGATGAATGCCAACTTCGAATGTTTGAATACTTTATATAAAAAAAGTTGCCTCATCCCGAATAATTAATTTCGTTTGTGCGTGCGGGTAAGGTAAACTGCTTTTTAAAACCAGCCAATAAAAAAAGGAATACTGCTACATAAGCGATGGAGCTGATGATCGCTGCCGCATAAACACCATATAACGGTATGAGCCATGTGTCCAGGGAAGCTACCAAACAGAGTCCCATGAGATCTCCTATAAAGATTCTTTTAATATTCCCTTTTCCGATGTACACGGCATTGAGCAGGGTCAATATTCCCAGGCAAACAAATCCTGGTAATAAGATCAGCATGATTTTATACATTTCTTTAAAATCATCACCAAAAAGGAACGGGAAAATGAATTTGCCCGATGCTGCAATACAAATAGCTGCCAGGGTAATCAACAGGATATAAGGCTTCATTAATTTTTTCCATTCAATATATGATGAGCCTATTTTTTCTGATGCAATGAACGGAAGTAAAGTGGAACTGATCATCGAGGAAAAATACAGGAAGTACTGCCCCGTTTTACCACATTGAACATAATTTCCAAGGGTGACCGGGTCGGTATATTTTTCTACAAAAAAATTATCTATCCTTAAAAAAGCAAAATATACAAGTGATGAAATCATGATGTAGATGCCCGGCCTGATAAATGCCGGCCAGCTAACGGTTGCGGTTAGCTCCCCAGTTTCCTTGTGGCTGAGGCCATATAATATCAATCCCTGGATGAGGAACAAGGCTGCATATCCAATAGTTACCTGGCTGGCGGTAACGGGTTGTTGCTGTTGATAACAAACCAGCAGGTAGCCAAGGAAGAGCAGGTTTGTAGCAGAGAGTACCACATTCTGCAGGTTAAATTTTTTCTGGGCAGATAAGATCCCCTGGTAAAAGATCAGCATCAGGTTCCCGGTGCCGAATAATATAATGGCAATGGCCGGTTGCTGAAAATATGCATTGTAATTGGGTAATACCAGTAACGCATACACGCAAAGTATCATCACAAAGAATATCAGTACGGCCAGCAGCATCCGTTGAATATTCCGGAGCAACGCCGGTTCAAATGACAATAAAGCAATGGAAGCATAATCGAGGCCACCGCTGAAAATGAACACGACGAAATTTATAAGGTATAATTCATTGAAATAAGCACCACTCGCTGAAGCTCCAAGCAGCCTTACAATGAAAATATTGATCCCGAACACCAACAGATGGTTCAGCAATTTGCCCATCATATTGTGCTTCAGGATCGTTGCAATATTTACCATGTAAAGAATCAGGTGTTAACTGTTCCGGTTGTTTTTTCTGCAATGTTGATTTAAAATTGTTCTTCAACGCCGATTCCCAGTTTGCCTGGGAAAATTTGCGTAATTTATTTCACTATTTCAGGCTGTTTATAATGGCGGCAAATTCTTTTGCATCCAGGCTCGCCCCTCCTACCAATCCGCCGTCTACATCCGGTTTTCCAAATATATCACTGGCATTGGCGGCTTTAACACTGCCACCATATAAAATGGAAACAGAATCTGCCATTTCCTGCCCATATTGATCTGCCAGTACTTTACGGATGTGTTGGTGCATTTCCTGTGCCTGGTCGCTGCTGGCGGTTCTGCCGGTACCAATGGCCCAGATGGGTTCGTAGGCGATGATGAAATCGGTTAACTGCGATTTATCCAGGTGAAAGAGGCTCTCTTTCAATTGTGCAGCAACATAACTGTTTTGGGTATCCGCTTCTCTCACAGTGAGTGGTTCGCCACAACAGAATACCGGTTTAATTCCTGCTTCCAATGCCTTGTTCACTTTTGCAGCGAGAATAGCCGGTGTTTCCTGGAAGTATTCCCTTCTTTCACTATGCCCGATGATAACATATTCTACATTCATGCCTTTCAGCATTTCTGCACTTACCTCGCCTGTATATGCACCATTATTGGTTGAGGCGCAGTTTTGTGCAGCCACTTTAGCGTTCGTTTTGCCTGCAAGCTTCTGTTGCACCGTAAGCAGGTATGGAAATGGTACGGCAAACAAGGCCAGTTGATCTTTCCCCAGGGAATGATCTGTTGCGAGTAATTGGGTCATCAATTGTTCGGCTTGTTGCAGGTCCAGGTTCATTTTCCAGTTGGCTGCCGCGATCTGTTTGCGCATAAAGAAGTTATTTGGTTAAAATGTAAAGTTGCTGAAGTTGATTTTTTTCAGTTTCCAAAAGTAGTTGGTTTTTCATTTTCTTCCAGTTTTCAATATCCCGGAAAGCTTTATCCAGTTCATAACGTTCAGTACCCCACGAAAAGTTGGATACAAATTTCTCCGGCTGAGATTGCCCGAAGATATTGCAACAAACACCTATCACCGTCCCGGTATTAAAAGAAGTATTGATGGCAGCCCTGCTGTAATCGCCCATCAACAAACCCGCTTTGTTACCGGCATTGAGTGGTTGCATCGAATCATCAATATAATATTGAACATCTGTTCCTGTATTTTTTACGTTGCTGTTGCTGGTGCCGGCTCCCAGGTTACACCATTCACCGATCACACTGTCGCCCAGGTAGCCATCATGGGCTTTATTGCTATAGCCCATAAGAATAGAATTTTTAATTTCTCCGCCTGCCACACAATGCGGACCGATGGTTGTTGCACCATATATGCGGCTTCCCATCTTGAGAATACTTTTTTCACCCAGGCAAAATGGCCCCCGAACCATGTTTCCTTCCATTACGATGGCATCCGACGAAATGTAAATGGGGCCGATGGAAGCATTGAGAATACAGTGTTCTACCACAGCGCCCGTTTCTATAAATATATTTTCGGGGTTTGTGCAACGGTTGGTTTGGCTGATGGGTTGCGACTCACGGTTACGCGTAACCAATTCAAAATCTCTCCGGATAGCCCAATCATTGAACTGGAATATATGCCAGGGATGATTTAGTTTCCGGATTTCGTTTCCTTCCAGGATGGTAAGTTTATCTTTGGCAGCCTGTATCACAATGCGGAAATTCTGTAAACTGGGAATGATATTGGCGGGAATATAAAGCTGTGCCGCATCTGATGTTTCCAATACGGTTGATACATTGTCGCCAACCAATTGCTCCCATTTTTCCCTGATGGTTAAAATGCCTACGCGGATATCTGCCACATGGCGGGTGTATGTAAACGGATATAATTGTTCCCTGCAATGACTGTCATCTAAAAATATCTTCATCTTATTTAAAATTACAAATAAGCCTATTAAAGCGATGATTTTATTTTAAGGAATGGATTGCTGAAATGTTGATGTTTAATGCAAGCAAAAATCCCCCCGGAAAACCGAAGGGATCTTAAAGTATAGCCATGAAAAACAAAGTTCCAAAAAAGCCCGGGGGCCTTATGATTATTTTGATTTCTTTTCGTAACGTTTGTTGAATTTATCAATACGACCTGCAGTATCTACCAGTACATTTTTACCGGTATAAAATGGGTGTGATGTATTGGAGATCTCCAGTTTAATTACCGGGTATTCCTGTCCGTCTTCTTCCCAAACGATGGTTTCGGAACTATGAGCAGTAGAACGGCTCAAAAAGGTATGACCATTACTCATATCCTTGAAAACCACTTTTTTGTAATGAGTTGGATGAATGCCTTGTTTCATAATTTTAATGTTTTTGCATACGGATTTTGCCGTATAATTTTTTAGAAAGTGCAAATGTAAGACTTTTTGCCTGAAAAATGCAGGAAATCAGTGCTTAACTCTTCATATTTACAAATTGAAGGGCAAGTCCGAGGCTCCAGGTTTTGCTAAGCTGAATCACATCCTGCAAGTCGTCGATCTTTTTACCAGTAACCCGGATGATATCATCCATGATGGCCACTTGCACCTTCAGCCCGCTATCCTTGATAAGTTTCACGATCTTTTTCGCATCTTCCTGTTTGATGCCGTTTCTCACAGGCACTTCTTTTTTGGTCACTTTTCCACTTGGAAAGGGCTCTTTGCTCAGGTCATAAACTTCAGCAGCGAGGCCTTGTTTCATGCTCCTGCTGATCAATACATCGATGATCTGTTGAATTTTCATGTCGCTATCCGCTTCCAGGTTCAATTTGAAATCTTTTTTATTGAGATCAATGACCACATGAGAACCTTTGAAATCGAAACGGTTGGTGATTTCCTTGTTCACTACATTGATTGCATTGTCGAGCGTTTGCAGATCAACTTTGCTAACCATATCAAAAGATGCCATAGTATAAATTTTACCAAAAGTAAAAAACCCATGGCATAAAGCCACAGGTTTTTTAATAACAGGAAGGGTTTTATTATTTCATTTATCAGCCATTACCTTTTACCCTGTTTTGTTCATCACTGGCACTTCCGGCTTTTCTTCCGCTGCCTGCCTTTAGCTTGCCTTTACTGAACCTGTATGAAAAGCTTATGCCAACTGCCCGGCTATCATTCACATCCCTGAATTGGGCGTCTACCGTACCATACTTACTATATCCTTTAAACACCCCACCGGCAAAAATATCCCGGGCATTCAGTTTCAAAGTGCCCTTATTTTTCAAGATCTGTTTGCTGATACCGGCGTTCACCTGGCCGATCGGCTGGATGAAGATCACACCTTCAAGACCTTTGCTCCTGTAAAAACCACTCAATTCAGCCGACCAGCCTTTGCCTAATTTAAATTGTTGTTGCAATTGAGCCATGAAGGATGTGGTACCAATGCTGATGGCCTCATTGTTTACAATGCCCTTAAAACGATTGTTGAACACATTCGCATAAAGGTTGGCACTCCACCATTTTTTTATATCCTTGTTGGCGCTCAATGCAAAACCAACCTGGTGCATTGTGGCAATATTTGCTTTTTTAAGAAAGGTTTCATTGCTCAGTTCATTCTGTTCGAACACCTGTTGAATGATATTATTCGTACTGGTATAATTTACTGTTGAAGTTAAAAATCCTTTGTAGGTATGGCTTAGCTCGATGTTATGGGCGAACTGTGGACTCAGGTTTGGATTCCCTTGTTCAAACGTGTACCGGTCGAGAAACTGAACAAAAGGATTCATGTCGCCATAATCGGGCCGGTCGATCCTTCTTCCATAATTGATCACGAATTGATTTTTGTCATTGGCGTTGTATTGAATGTATGCTGTTGGAAATAACTGCGTATACGACCGGTTAAATTTTTTCTCTGTTGCAGTGAATTTATCCTGGCTACCGTTGAATTCATAACCTGTTGAAACACCTTTGGCAACAGTGTTCTCTAATCGTAAGCCTAGTTGTGCACTCCATTTTTTACCCAGTGGCCTGCTGTAATTTATATAAGCCGCATTGATGTTCTCCTCATATATGAATTGATTGCTGCGACCGCTATCGAGTACCGCCCTACCCGCTTTCAGGCTATCATACCTGGCATTGTTGTCGGTTTCTACATAACTTGTTTTTACACCGGCTTCAAATTTTGCGCCGTGTTTTAACGGTAAGGTATAGTCGATCTTGCCACTGTAAATTTTTATCGTAGTTGGCAGGTTACCATTCAGGGTATCTGGTGTACTGATAGATTGCCCAATGTTATCAAAGTATGAGCTCACCAGTGGTTGTGTATTAGATGACCGGTATTGAATGTAATCCAGGTCGGCCGTGATCTCCTGTCCGGCAGAATCCAGTGTAGTCCTGAAATTCAGGTTGCTGCTAAGGTTTTTCCAGTTCATTTTCGATCTTGAATAAGCTGTTGTCTGGCTGCTCAATACATGGTTAGGATCATAAATAAGCGTGCTGGTATTGCTCGTCCAGGTACTTGGATTTTCATATCCGCTTACTACGAATCCCAGGGTTGATTTTTTGCTTACACTATAATCAAGTCCGATCTTTCCTTCATAATACTGGCGTTCGTTTTCCATGTTGGAAACCTGGTCAAAGATGGATTTGATGTTCTTGGTGGATGACTCCCTGAAATTGCGAACGATGTATAAATTTTCTCCTTTGTGATGGTGGTTAAAACTTGCGTTGCTGAAAAAATTAATCTTTCCGTTGCGGTAATTAAAACTTAAACCTTCATTAAACCTTGCATACCGTCCCTGCGTATACCCGCTATTGATACTTCCGCTGTATCCAAAGAGTTTGTTCTTTTTTGTTTTGATGTTGATCACGCCCGAATTTCCTGCAGCATCGTATTTAGCCGGCGGGTTGGTCATGATCTCGATCTGGTCAAGTTGCGCCGCAGTCATATTCTTCAGCATATTCGCCAGGTCGGGTCCGCTTAAATAACTGGGGCGGCCATCAATAAATACGACCACTCCAGATTTGCCTTTCAGGCTGATGTTTCCATCTTTGTCAACCGAAACCCCTGGCGACTTTTCCAACACTTCCAATGCACTGTTTCCGGCATTGGTGATGGAGGCATCAACATTCACTACTGTTCTGTCGATCTTTCTTTCGATAAAAGGTTTTTTACTGGTAACGATCACCTCTTTCAGGCTCTTGTTCACCGGAACCAATTGCAATATCCCGGTATTTGCGATCGGAGTTGCCTGTTGAATGTCGATTACCTGGCTATACGTTTTTGAATGGCCGATCGAACTGGCCATCACCAGGTATTTACCGGCCTGTACATTTTCAAAAATGAAATTTCCGTTGGCATCGGTCAGGGATACTTTCAAAAGCGATGAATCTGCTGCTTTCAAAAGCGATATGGATGCCGCATCAATGATCTTCTGGTTTCCCCCGTCCTTGATGCTTCCGGTGATCTTACCGGCTTCTTGTGCCTGTGATGACCAAATGATGGCTAACAGGCTACATGTACTGATGATTTTTTTCATGACTATACTTTTTTGTTTTGGCTGATATCGTAGTTATATACTTTGATAACTACCTAACAAAAGTCAGTACTTTGTTTAGCATAGTACAATGTTTTGTAATGAACGGTAATATAACAGTACAAGCGGCTAAAATATGCATAGATTTTACCGCCAAGAATTACACTATATGATGGATGGGAGATCCGGGGTCAGGGAAGAAATTTAAGTGTTAGGTTGTAAAGTAGATCAACTTTCTTTGGCTGTCTTGTTGACTTTACCGGCAACAAGCACCAAAATTAAACCGACCACAACAAGCATTGCTGCTATGATCTCAGCCTGTGAGAGTTTGAATCCCAAAACAGGATAGAGCTTGTTTACCCGGATGAGTTCTATAATGAAACGTTCGGTGCCATTGAGCATGAGATAAATACCAAACATTTTAACGGGCACTTTTATTGAACGCCTGATAGACCATAAAAACAGGAAGATGATCGTACAGAGGATGGTTTCGTATAAAGGCGTAGGATACACCGGCAAGGGTAATACCCGGTTATGTTCATCCGTATTCCCGGGAATGCGGATCCCGTCTTTATTTACATTTTGAGGATATGCATAGGCAAATAGCCAGGAAGGTAAAAAGGATGGTCCTTTAAAAGATTTATGTGGAACCAGCTGCAGGTTGCCATAAACCCGGTCGGTTACATAAACAGATCCGGCACTGTCGGCGGCTTTACCTTCTGTAAAATAGCTGGCATTCATTTGAAGTTGTTTATCAAATTCCCCAGGTTGTGCCACGCTGATCTTTCCCTGTGCATCGCTGATGTAAGCACTGTTGTAAATGCCCCAATCGCCATCGCCCGAAACCTGGCAACCAATTCTGCCGATGGCATAAGCTATGATCAGTGCCGGGGCAGCTGCATCAACTAAATGTTTAATCTTAATGCCCTTTTTAATTGCAAACCAGCATATTGCGATTGTTGCTAAAATAAGTCCTCCATAAAATGTAAGTCCGCTGGCCGAAAAAATATGTTCAATTGGCGACTTGATAAACTCATCCCAGTTTTCGAGGTTATCAAAAAGCTTAGCGCCAAGGATGCCAAATACAAGGCCCAGTATGATGATATCACCCACCCTGTCGTGTGGCCAGATCCTGACCATCCTTCTTTCGGGTTCTTTAAGTTTTTGTTTATTCTTATCCCACCATTTTAAACCCGCCAGCAATGCGCCGAGTAAAATGCCCCCGGCAATGCTTCCTTCGCTGGAAAAAATATATTCCTGGGCATTTAGATTATCGGGCTTGCTAAAAAATAACCCCAATAATTTGTATCCAAATAAAAACCCGACGATGGCATTAATAAGCAGATCTGCAAAAGATGCAGGTTTACCTACAATGATCATTTCTTCCCTGGGTAGTAATAATCCTTGTTTTTCTTTCCGCTTCAGTTCAGAAGACAATACCACAGCTGCCACTACAAAAGCAATGGCTACAAATAAACCAAACGTATTCAGTAAGCCAAAGGCTGTCCATTCAACTCCAAAAAGATCTTTAAAAACATAGTATAAATTGGGATACATGGGCTGGGTTTAAAGGGCCATCAACATAATAGATTGCAATATATTCTATACTGGCGGCAATAAAAAATCCTCCGGCACATAAAGCTGTACCGGAGGATCATTTTTATAAATAGTTAACAGACCTGGATGCTCAATTAGTTGCAATGTGTTTCAAATGCGCTCATCAGGTTTTGAGCGATCATCTGTGCGCTTCTGCCTTCAATGTTATGGCGTTCGATCATGTGAACGAGTTTGCCATCTTTAAACAAAGCAATAGCTGGTGATGAAGGAGGATAAGGCATGAGGTGCTCCCTCACTTTTTTCACTGCTTCAATGTCAAATCCTGCAAAACTGGTGGTAAGGTTATCAGGCTTTTTTTGGCCATTGGTAACCGCCATTAAAACGCCAGGCCTGGCTGTGCCTGCGCTACAGCCGCAAACAGAATTGATCATTACCAGGGTGGTGCCTTTTTCAGACAATACTTTTTCTACATCATTGGCAGAAAGTAATTCGGTAAAGCCATTTTCGGTCAGCTCTTCTTTCATCGGTATTACAATTTCTTCGGGATACATATCTTTTAATTTTCTGGTTTTTAAAAAGCAAAATTACAACCTTCCTTGTTATTATCAATCGAAATATTTCAATGTATTTCATTTGCCTGATTCGGAAGTAATGGCAGCTTTATTGAGTTGTATGCGACATTATGTCTATGTTTTTGATTGCAGAAAAGTAATCTTGGCGTAAAAAAAGTGATGGAATACTATTTGTTCAGTTCATAGTACAATCAAAATTTTAAAAACTTAAAATAACAAAACCATGACACTCGTAAAAGTAAATCCCCTGAACAGAACATTTGATGGAATGATGAAAGATTTTTTCAATGAATTTCCCAGCACTGTGGGTAAAACACTTAGGGAAGATATTTTACATTTTCCCCCGGTAAACATTGTTGATAAAGCCGACGCATACCATTTGGAAATGTCGGTGCCCGGTTTTGAAAAATCCGATTTCAATGTGAAACTGGAAAACAATGTTCTTACCGTTAGCACTGAAAAATCTGGTGAAAACACACAATCGACTGACAAGCTGATCAGGAAAGAATTCAGTTACAAATCATTTAAGCGCAGTTTTACCATTGATGAAATGATCGATGCAGAACAAATCAGCGCCCGTTACGAAAACGGAATCCTGAAGTTGGCCCTGCCTAAAAAAGAGATCGCAAAAGCCGGCGCCAAAGAGATCAGCATTCAATAATTTATTTTCGATACATACAGTTGGTACCTTGAAAAAGGTAAACCTCCCTAGTCCTGGGGAGGTTTTTTTATTGGCACCCCATTCTCCTGCGGGTGTCGATCAGGTATTGTATTTTCCATTCGTTGTTGATGCGAACGAGTTGAAACGAATTCACCCCGCAGTGACTGAATTTTCCTTTATAATAGAATTGATAAGGAGTCCACGCGATGCCAAGGGTACCATCATTTTTTACCGTTTCAAATTCAATCCTTTCATCCAGGTCATCTTTTTTAGCTCCATTGATGGAAGCAATAAATTCATCAACTGATTCATTTTTGATCACAACAGCCCCTTCCTTATTTTTTACAATGGTTTGCAGGATGGCACTATCGGCAAAACAGGTCTTCAACAATGCACCATCACTTGTTTTCATGGCTGTGAAAAGTTTGTTAATGGTTGTTTTTATAGAATCGGTGGCTGTTTGCGACCGGGCTGGATTTGACAAGATAAAAAATCCTGTCAACATTAAAATTATGCCGGTATGTATACTATTTTTCATTTTTGGTAACATTATTGTTTAAAGGATAAAAACGGAAGATATGAAAAACATGAAGTTGCTGCTTGCCGCTTGTATAATTGCATTCCTGGCCTGGGGTTGCAGTAAACGGAGTACGCCTGAAAAATCGGGTACCGAAGCAGTTGCCGTGAAGAAATCCGTGGTACCTAAAATAAAGACTCCCACTCCCAAAGTGATCGTGGTGAATGATAGCATTGCCCAAAAAACATTCGACGGCCGTTATTATTACGACCTCGGTGGAAAGCGTTACTGGCGAAATAATAAAGATGGAAAGTATTACTTATACAACAAGGGCATGCTCACCAATGAAGCATTCAAAAGTCCTGCAAAAAACTAATCCATTATTTATACCCTAGTATCTTGAGCATACTTTGCGCTGTTTGCTCTTTGGCATATACCCAATCTACCAGTTTACCACTTTTATCATGACCAATGATGATGTGTTTGGGAGATGGGATCATGCAATGCTTGATGCCTCCATACCCGCTGATCTGGTCCTGGTATGCGCCTGTATGAAAGAATCCGACATACAGCGGTTCTTCTTCGCCCAGCTTTGGCAAGAACACCTCGTTGATATGTTCTTCTGAATCGTAGTAATCGTGGCTGTCGCAGGTAATTCCCCCGAGTACCACCCGGTGATATTCATTGTCCCATTTATTGATGGGCAGCATGAGAAATTTTTCGCCGATGCCCCAGGTATCGGGTAAAGTAGTAATAAAAGAGGAATCGATCATGTACCAGGTTTCGCGGTCGTTCTGCATTTTCTGTCCGATCACGCTGTAGATATGCGCCATACTTTCTCCCACGGTATAACTTCCGAATTCAGTGAATATATTTGGCATGGGAACCTTGTTGCGGTTACAGGCCACTTTAATATTGCGTACGATCTCGTTGATCATAAACTGGTAATCATATTCAAATGCAAGCGAATGTTTGATGGGAAATCCTCCGCCGATATTAATAGAATCAAGTTCGGGACAGATTTTCTTCAGCTGGCAATACAGGTTGATGACCTTATTCAATTCACTCCAGTAATAAATATCATCCTTGATGCCTTTGTTAAGGAAGATGTGCAGCATTTTTAATTGAAAGCGATGTTCATTGCCTTCGATCTTATCTACATAAAATTCAAGAATGTCTTTTGCACGTATGCCTAACCGTGAGGTATAGAATGGAAAATTTGGCTCTTCTTCTGCGGCCACCCGTATGCCCAGGTTGAAGGGCACTTTCACCGATTTTACATAGGCCCTTAATTCTTCCACATTATCAAGTACCGGGATCACATTTTTAAACCCGCTGTTGAGCAGGCTTGCGATGCGTTGTGTATAGGGCTTTTGTTTATAACCATTGCAAACGATATAAATATCTTTATTGATCTTCTTTTTTGCGTAAAGCTTCTTGATGATATCGATGTCGTATGCATACGAGGTTTCCAGGTGTATGTCATTTTTGAGTGCCTCTTCTACAATGAAGGAAAAATGCGAACTTTTGGTGCAATAGCAATAATGATATTTCCCTGTGTACTTATGTTTTTTAAAAGCTGTTGCGAACATGGCTTTTGCCTTGTTGATCTGCTTGCCGATCTTGGGAAGATAGCTGAGTTTTAAGGGAGTGCCATATTTGTCGATGAGGGCTTTGAGATCCTGGCCATTATACTGCAGGTAATCGTTCACCATCTTAAAATCTTCCTGCGGAAAATTAAAGGTTTGGTCTACCAGATCACTGTAAGTATTATTCATGCCTGTATTGCGCATTTTCCAAGTAATTAATGGTTAGTAAATGTTGAGTAACAAAGATATAGCTTCACTGGTCAACGTACATAAAAAAACCGGGTACGAAGAACGTACCCGGTAAATATATTGTTGAATCGGTTTGCATTATTTTACAGAATCGATCAGCTTTTTGAACGTTTCAGGCTCATTCATGGCCAGGTCGGCGAGCACTTTACGGTTCAGATCAATTTTCTTTTCTGTGAGTTTGTGAATGAACTGGCTATAGGTCATTCCTTCAGCCCTAACTGCTGCATTGATACGGGCGATCCACAAAGTGCGGTATTCGCGTTTTTTCAATTTACGGCCTACATAGCTATATGTAAGACCTTTTTCCATTACGTTTTTGGCAACGGTGTAAACATTTTTACGTTTGCCGTAGTATCCCTTGGCGGCTTTTAAAATCCTTTTGCGGCGGGCCCTGCTGGCTACTGCATTTACTGAACGTGGCATATCTTAATTTTTTTAAAGTTAATAGTTGATGAATTACGGATCCGGGTTATTTCATACCCAATAAACGCTTTACAAAGTGAAGATTGGCATCACTTACCACGCCATCCATGCGCATATTACGTTTGCGTTTGGTTGATTTTTTGGTGAGAATGTGACGTTTGAAAGCTTTCTGGAAAGTAATTTTACCTGAACCGGTAACTTTAAAGCGCTTCTTTGCGCTGCTGTTGGTTTTTACCTTTGGCATTATATAACTGTTTTAAGTTACTCCCTGCTGGCGTTCCGGAATTCCGGAAACTTGTGGGGCCTTACGGGAAATGAATAAAATGAAAAGAATGTTCTTTTCGGGCGGCGAAGGTAGTGAAATTTTGGGAAATAATGGCAATATGCACTAAAAAAAACCTGTTTTTTGAGTTATCGAACCAACCTGATGTACAGATCTTCTACTTTTTTACGGGCCCAGGGCGTTTTTCTAAGGAAACCAAGGCTTGATTTTATGCCAGGGTTATTGTTGAAGCAGTTGATGCGGATCATGCTGCCCAACGCTTCCCAACCATAATGATCTACCAACTTAGTTAAAATGAATTCTAACGTTTTTCCATGTAATGGGTCCTTATGCTGTTGTTCCATGGTATCTGTTTATCCAATGCAATTTACGGGAGGATAATATTACCGATGATTTCAAAAGATTTGCCCTGTTTTACAGTGATGTTTCCGCCCGGCTGTACGGTGATATCGCCGGTGAAAATGCATTGTCCTCCTACGATAGGATCGATCACAACTTGTATACCAGGTTTAACGGTTGGAGAAGGTACCAGCCCGGGTGTCCAGTTCATTGCATCATTCCAATCACCATTACCGGTGAAAGTATATACAAAGGGTTTTGATGTAACAATACAGGTTCTCCCGGTAAATACATCAAACCCTGTCCTTGTTTGTGTAAAACGGATCGAACCAATGGCCTGCTGGGGTGTGGAGGCATCATAATATCCCCCGGTGCAATTGGGCGCAGACTGGCATTCGGTAAACAAAGAAATGTATGAGTAGTCCCTTTCAAACTGGGGTTGAGCGGTTGCATCATCCCATTCGAGTTTCAAATTAATATTAGATGCCGGATCATTGCTGCCGACGAGCCAGCTCCTGTCTGCATTGCCTTCTGTAACAGGTACTCCTGCCCCATCCAAAACGGCTTGCTTCACCCGCACATCAATATTGGAAGCCGATATGTTGTTCGTAATATAAGCCGGTGTATATGACGTTGAACTGATGCCTACCGGGAAAATCACTTCATTGATATCTACCGTTCTAATTAAAGTGCCTGTATCATTGGTTACAATAAAATTGACGCTATCGGCGAGTAATGCAGCCGATCCCAGTTGAAGATCATATGCTGCAAGCCAGAGGTTACTGGTATCCGTTAGTTCCAGGTTGTTTATATTGGAATTAGATCCCAGCTGCAGTTGTTTATGTACCAGCTTTACCGGGGCCGAAATAGTACCTGGTGAGCTTAATGTAGACATCACAGCTCCTGAAAATTGAATAGTTCCTGCGCCTTGTACAAGTCCTTCATTCACGAGGTCAGCGTTCTCCATGTTAACAAGGGTTGCTGTTGCAGCCGTCAGGGTTGCATTAGTTCTTACAGCAAATTTCCCTTTCGACAGACATGGCCCGTTTATCTGAACGTTTGCATCTTCCGATACTGCGATACCATTTTCAAATATAAGCCCGGTGCTATTTAGGTTTAATTGAATATTACCTGAAAGCAAACCGATTTCTATATCCTGTGTATTCAGTCCTTCCGCAAATACTTCGGTCGTTGGGGAACTGATGCGCAGGAGCCCTGAACCATCTGCCTGGGTAATGCCCGAATTTCCTCTTATGCCATCTGCAATTGTTTTTATACCGGCTCCATCAAAATTTACCGGCGTATTCACTTCAAGGAAACCGTTGATGATGGTATTCGTCAAGCCTGAGATGGTTCCACCGATATTGGTTATCCTGAATATAGGATGACCAGCGGCATTCGGAAAATAAGTAGTGTCACCCGCAGGGATATGCGCACTATTGTTGTTGTTCCATTCAAATACCGAATTATTGTACCAGTAAACCCTTTGGTTTGGTGCAGTTGCAAAACCATAATATCCATCCGAATTTTGCGATCCACCATCCCCGATCATGATCTTACCATATACTGTGATGGCAGCATCTTCATCGTGAAATTGTATGGTCTCGGAATAAAACGCATCTTCAGAAACAACCTGGAAAAGCCCGCCATCGGCTACTTTGAGGCTATATAATATGAACCTGTTTGGAGTGTATAAAGTGAGTGATCCGGTATTGCTGTTGCCATTCAATAATTTCAAGGTTCCTTTTACCACCGCCGACCTGGTTGACGCAGGTGTTTTAATGGTAACGGTATGGGTTGCCCGAATTTCTATAGTAAGTGCATTTACATCAGGTACCAACGAAGACGGGATCCATGTAGAAC
>JAKQKY010000093.1 GCA_029560415.1 Bacteroidota bacterium
AGCACTGTTGCAAATCATTTACCCAAGGTAGTTGAGGAAGCACGCACATGAAAATTTAAAAACTTAACGCTGATATATTTTTTGTTAGAACATTTTTAAAATGGTGGGCTTGCTCACCTCAAACATTATATACACATGAAACCGATTTTCAAAAATAATAATGCCATTCTTTTGTTGTTGGCCCTTGTAGTTATTTGTTTTGCAGATTGTAAGTCTGCCAATCCTCCTGCATGGCAGCAAACAAACAATGCGCTTATAAAGCAACATAATTTAACTGTCAGGGAAATTTCAGGGTTGCCGGAAACAACGATTCAATCGAATCTGGAAGAAGGAAAGGTTAAAAATATCGATAGCCTTGCAAGTGTTTCTATACATCCCGGGGTTAATGCAAAATTATTCTGGGGTAGTGGGAATATGGTATCTGTGCTACAACTTGAACCCAATGCCAATATTCCGGAGGAAGTATTGACCGGGGACAGGTTTGTATTTGTATTGGAAGGCTCCATTGATCAATTGATTGATGGCTCAATGACAAACATGATTTCCATAAAAAGAGAAAATCCGGATGGCACTAAAAGTGGAACACCAAGAACTGATTTTGTATACCTGGAAAAAGGAACAAGGAATGCACTAAAAGCAGGAGCAGGAGGTGCAAAATTACTTGAAGTGTGTAGCCCTTTACGTATTGATTATTTAGAAAAGGCTGGAATCAAAAATCTTCCTGCACAGGCAGAAGATATTGTATCCACCCAAATGCCAAGTATAACGGCAAATAAAGTTTACGATTTGTTTGAAATACAACTTACCCCATTAGCAACAGGCGCGCATTCCAGATTAGTTTCCGGAAAAAATATCCAACTTAGCTTTATTTCAATGGATCCGGGTTCAGTTTTTCCACACCATATTCACCCTGAAGAACAGGTGATGCTTGTGTTGCGGGGTGAATGCAGTGAAATAATATTGGATGGAGAGCAAAGAATGAGAGAAAATGATGCAGTACGGCTTCCGGCCAACATGGTTCATGGTGCAAAAATTGGTGATCTTGGCTGCGATGCATTGGATATTTTCTGGCCGGCAAGACCCGATTATTTGGAAAAACAAAAAGCTTCCCTTGCAGCCTTCCGTGCCATTATACCTGCTGATGCTAAAGTTGAATTACTGGTGGATGGGAAAAAAACGAAACCTGAACTTAATTTTAGTGAAGGACCGAAATGGATGAATGGAAAAATTTATTTCTCCAATATGTATTTTGATCAGGGATGGAATGCAAGCCCACAAAAAAGTTCAACGGTAGAGTTGGCACCTGATGGCAGTTACAGAAATATTTCGCAGGGGAAAATGCAAACGAACGGATTGTACCCCTATAAAAACGGAAATATGCTCGTGTGTGATATGATGGGGCACAGGGTGGTGGAAATGACCCCACAAGGGGAAGTGGTAAACGTAATTGCTGATAAATACAATGGAAAACCAATTGACGGTCCAAATGATGTAATTACCGATGTTAAAGGTGGAATATATTTTACGGATCCCCAATTTACCATAGAACCCATCAAATTTCAACCCGGACGTGCAGTATATTATGTTTCACCTGGAGGAGAAATTACAAGGATTACCGAACCGAATGAATTTGCGATGCCCAATGGCATTGTTTTATCACCTGATGGCAAAACGCTTTATATCAACAATTGCTATGATGATGAAAGTTGGTACCCAGTAAACAGCGATAAAGAGAATTATATTTGGGCCTATGATGTAAAAGAAGACGGAACCATTACCAATGGACGGAAGTTTGCAAAGCTATTTTTGACAAGCAATGTATTGGCCAGAAAAGGGAAATCGTCAAGCGCTGATGGAATGGCTATTGATAAAAAGGGCAACTTATATGTGGCAACGTATTACGGCGTTCAGATTTTTAATGACAAAGGCACTTATATAGGTATGATCAATTTGCCTTCCTTCCCGGTAAGTCTTTGCTTTGGAGATGATGATATGAAAAGTTTATATATAGTCAGCTACAGCAAAGTATTTAAAATCCGAACCAATATGGAAGGGTATGTAAACTATCTATAAGCAATAAATTATACAGATAAAATAATACCAGTATTACGAAAAGTAAAAATAAGAATCGGCCGGAAAAAATATCCCAACCCGGTTCTTATTTTTAATGGAATGTAAGTAACCAGGATATAGTACCCAATCAAAGCTAAGGTGTTAGCGCATTTTTACCCTAAGCAGGTATTGATTGGCAGTTATATAAAGTGTTTTGCCATCTGGGGTTAATGCGCAGTTGGAAGCGGAAACACCATTAAGCAAAATTTTGCCAATTAACCTGGCTTCCTTGGTAAAAATCCAGATTCCTCCGGGTCCGGCGGCATAAACATTCCCATTCATATCAATCTTAAAACCATCGCAAAGCCCCGGAGCTTTTTCATTGCTTGCATCAAAAAAGACCGAACCATTTGTCAAGGTTCCGTTAGCTGAAACATCATACTTATACCAGAATTTTTTCCTGTTATCTGAATTGGCCACCAATAAGGTTTTGCCATCGGGCATCATGGCAATTCCGTTGGGCGATTCAATAGAATCAACCAACAAGGTTACCTTGCCTGCCTTATCCATTTTATATACGCCCTGGTAGGTAATTTCCTTTTTAGGATCACGGCCACCTCTTTCAAAGCCATAGGCTGGATCCGTAAAATAGATATCCCCATTTTTTGCTAAAAACAAATCATTAGGACTGTTGAGTTTCTTACCATCATAGAGGCCTGCAACGGTAACATATTTTGTTACAGGTGCATTAAGGGGTGCGTCCATCATGGCCACTCTTCTGTCACCATGCTGGCAAATCAATAATTTCCCATCCCGGGAAAGAATGAGCCCGTTAGGCCCCATAAACCCTCCCCTTTTTGCCGTATCTGTATAACCACCCGGTTTCAGATACACTTCTTTTCCCTTTGCTTCAGTCCATTTATAAACCGTATTTCCAGGCACATCCGACACTAAAAGCATTTTTTCTTTCTCAACCCACAAAGGCCCTTCGGTAAACTGAAAGCCATCAGCAATTATTTCAACTTTTGCATCTTTATTTATAAGTTTTGAAAGCTCCTTTGAAATATATTCAATCGTTCCTGTTCCCGCTTTATTTTCCTGGGCAAATCCGCAAAAATTAGTTGAAAGTAATACCAGAGATAATGAAATCTTCTTCATAATAGTTCGTTGAAATAATTAAAAAATCGTGTACAATCCATGAATTCAATTTGTTTTTGTAAACCGTTTAATCCAAAGTATTGGCTTGCTTTGCTATATTCTTTATAGCATCTGCACCAAGCCGTTCTTTTAATTGTGTAAGGTAAAGACTTCGCGGGGTTACATGCCTATCCATGGATTCTACATGGCCATTAGGTTTTGACAGGTCCTGCAAACCCGCATTAAATATAACGGCATTGATGCCTAAATGTCCGAAAGAGTAGTTTTGTGCCGTAGGTGGCTTCTGCACCAAAAAATCGCCTTCACAATTCCAAAAAACAATATTGGCACCTGCCCATCCAATTATATAATCCCAATACCTTGCTGTTAACGGAGCTTTTACATTATCATACAACACACCATTTGACCACCTGTTGTGCGGCTCACTTGTTGAATACGGATTAACTGCCTTGCAATCGAAAAATACATTTCCACTGGCATCGGGCCCCTGCAAAACAAAGGAATGCCTCCCTTTTTGTGAAACACATCTTTGCACCAAACAAAACTGACCATTCACCTGATAAGTAAAACGCCTTGCACCCATGCGCATGGAAACAGGTTCCCATGATTCACAATCCTGTACAGTAATCCATTTAGAACCAGAGTTTACCTGTATTATGCTGCTACCAAAATGAACCGCACTCATATTACGTACCCATACATTATTTGCATTGGAAATATTGATAAAATTGAAATAATGATTTTCATCTGAATAATACTCATCACCCTGATACTGAAACCTGGCATCTAATTTATCACGATCCATATTACCGTAGGTTCTGCTTCGAACAGACGGATCATATTCCGAAATACCCCTTACATTTTCTATACCTACCTGCATAATTCTTTCATCTAGGTACTTTACCATTTCTCCCCCGCCCCACTTCGCTTCAATAGCCGTATAAATGGGTGCATCTACAGTTATTACATTTCCTCTAATTTCAGTAATTATCCTGTCAAACTGAATATTGAATGGCTGCCACCTGTTTCGGCCAGCCATTGCACTGTCAAGTCCGATTTCTCTTATCCAATCCATATTTCCTATTCGCCTCACCAACACTTTGTCACCAACCTTAAAACCTTTAGATATTACCACCGTAAAGCTTTTAGCGCCAACCGGAACATATTTATCGGTAATGAGTTGTTTGGTTTCTTCCAGTGGTTTGATTGCTGAATCGCCCGTGATATTTATGAGTGCAGGTCTCCTGCCGCGAACCGGTGGTTGCCCAGTTTCGGTCTTTATGGTTTTACCGAAAAGAATAGTTCCGATATCGCTCATTCCTTCTCCCCGAATCACCACACCCGACGCTTTAATTGTAACAGGTTTCTCCAATTCGTACCTGCCCATTTTCAATAAAATTGTACCCCTGAAGCCATTGGGATCAAGCGGCAATGCAGATACCCGATCAATAGCGGCCTGCAAATGGTCAGCATTATTACCGGGCAATGGCCAAATGGTTTCTTTAACGGCTATATGCGGAATAGATACACCCCCACCCTTATAACCGGCATTTGAAAAGTCAGGGATTCTATTGCCAAGACTGTCAGCTATATATACCAATTTACCATCTAAACCAGGATATACCAAGGAGGTAGTTGGTGGAATATCCTGTGCTATACTTTCTGCAAAGAATAAAATACTTAACAAAAAGCCAGGAGTAAAAAGCTCTATTCGCATAGGGATTCTTATATGTTGAATTACCATTATTCCTGATCATCATCGCCCATTACATCATAACCACGCCACTTATACGCTGTTGCCAGGCTTGAAGCACTTGCCCATGCTATCTGATGTTGTTTACTGGCTACCCATTTTCTCCTGTTCTCTTCGTTATCAAAAGAAATCTGTATCTGATAGTTATGGGTGGTTGCTTCTGCCTGAATGGTTTTAGCCAAATCTTCAGGAAACAGACGTAACAGTTTAGAACCTACATATCCTTGCTGAACAGTCATGGCAGGTACATAAACTGAATAATACATTTTTTCAAAAGCAACCGCATTTTCCTTTGGAACAATGAAGTCCATTTGTAATGCAATGGCTTTGGGTTTTACCAGGGGCTTGGAAATAGCCAATGTTTTTTGTTTGGAAGGAACAATACCAATCACCAACAATTCAAGATCATCCTTTCCTTCATTCGTCATTATTATTTTTTCACCAAGTCCGCCGTAGAAACATTCATTGGCTTTTATACTTGCTTGTTCATTGTTAATACCAATGGTAGCTGATCCTTTAATTACATAATACACTTCTTCATACCCTTCAAGAATATGTGGAACGGATGAACTGCCAGCAGGAATAACAACATGGTCAACATGATGCCAATCTGTTCTGAAAACATCAGGACCAAGCATACGGCGGTACATTACACCACTTCCCGGATAGCTTGCATTGTTTGTCTTGAGCGTATTCTTCTCCATCCGGCCCGATACAAAAACAGGTACAGGATCAATAGCAGCACCAACACGCGCATCACCAAGATCAAAATTATCAGCCTTGCCTTTGTTCAGGCTTACGGCAAAGTTTAACCAGTGCAATGAATCATTAGATGCATTATAGATGGCATGGGCATCTCCCATTTTGCAGGGAACAATAGCCGGTGCTTTTATTTTTGAAGTACGTCCATTAATTGTAAATTCAGCTTCACCATTCAGAATAACATACATCTCTTCAATGTTGTGATGAAAGTGATGGCCAATACCGGATTTAGGATGAATTACCCCCGAATGCAGGTACAGAAAATTGGTGGATAATTCATTTCGCCCGATTAACTGTGTAAATTCCATGTTGCCTGCACCGGCATGAACGGCGGCTAATTTCCTGTATTTTACAGGGTCATTGTAAACAATGCGCTCTTTTAAAGACTGAGCTGAAGTAGCCAAGGCCAACATCAATAGAAATACAGGTAAGCATCCTTTCATAGATAATTGAGAATTAAATTTAGCTATCATAAAATTACCCTTCACTTAATTACAGCAGGAATTGCAAAAACAATGTACCCCTTTGGAAGTGCTCCAGGTTTTGCAGAATGGTTATAGCTATCTGCTGTAAAATTTCCACAGGCATTTATTACCAGGTATTGCCTCCCATTGTTCGTGTACATGCAGGGCTGTCCCTGAACTTCATTGCTTAAGGTGGTTTCCCATAAGATATTTCCATTATCAGCATCAAATGCATACACTTTTCCACCCTTCGCTGTGGCAAAAACCACTCCGGTTGAAGTAACAATCATACCCTTTCTCAATACACCTCCGGGTGCACCTTTGGTTTTATCCCCTTTTACAAAGGCAGAGTCTTCACCAATGGGCCGTTTCCATTTAATGGTCCCGTTATTTAAATCAAATGCCAGGATAGACGACCAGGGTGGCGAACCTAATCCCATCCACTCTGTACCATAGTCAGTAGTATACCGGTTCTCAGGACGTGCTATGCCTTCAGGATAATCCGTCATGGGGGTGCCCCTGTTGGCATCAGGTTTAATTTTAGCGCCTCCTGAATCCACTATGGGACCTGTAGCCTTTTTTACTGGTCCGCCCCTTCTGCCACTCATATTAAAACTACGTGGAATACCACCCATATACCGGAACAATGAACTTAATGTTTCTTCACCAACATGTGTAATCCCAGGCATACGGCCACGACCGTTCTGTACAATACTTTTAAATTCATCGTAGAAAATGCGCTGCCCGATATTTACCAGTGAAGGCCCTGTGGAACCCTGTAAATTATCACCATGACATGCCGAACAATTTGAAAAGTAATAACCTTTCACTTTCTTCAGATCGCTTTCGGAAAGCGTAATTTTTGGAGGTTCTACCTTACTTAACCTGTAATTGGAAGCATATTCCTGCGTAAGTATGTACATAATCCCATTGTCCGGATCAGATGCAGTGTTGCCATAATTTGCGCCTGCCAATGCTCCGGGCATCATAATGGTTTCATATTTGTCAGAAGGAGGAATATAAAGCCCCGACTTTGCAGAATCCAATCTTTTTAACCATGCATTTCTAAGGCTGTCAGGAAAATACGGATTCAACGTTTCTTTGGTAACTTCATGAACGGTAAAACTTGGAAGTGAAGAGATAGGTTGTGTAGGCCAGGCCTGCTCACCGGGCATATTACTTGCAGGAAATGGCTTCTCTTCAACAGGGTATAATGATTCACCTGTTTTTCGATCAAATACAAAAACATAACCACTCTTGGTAGCAACGGCAACTGCATCAATATTTTTTCCGTTCCTATTTATGGTCAATAGTTGCGGGGCGGCAGAAAGATCATAATCCCAAAGATCATGATGGACGGTTTGATAATGCCAGATACGCTTTCCGGTGCGTGCATCGAGCGCTACCAATGAATTTCCAAACAAGTTAGTGCCTATTCTATCGGCTCCATAAAAATCAAAGGTTGGAGAACCCAATGGCAAAAACACAACACCATTTTTTTTATCCACAGTCATTTCACTCCAAACATTTACACCACCTGCATATTTATAAGCATCTTTAGGCCAGGTTTCATAACCAAATTCACCCGGATGAGGAATGGTATGAAATGTCCATTCAAGCTTTCCGGAAATAATGTTGTAGGCTCTTATATGACCGGGCGGAGAAAAATAACCTTCACCGGGAGCAGAACCCAATATAACCAAATCATCATAAATAACTCCCGGCATCATTGCCTGCATTCTTCTGATGGTAGTTGGGTCTCTATCAAGTCCAACCCGCAAATCAACATAGCCACTATCACCAAAACTCCTGATAGACTTTCCGGTAACAGCATCAATTACCTGAAGTGAATTATTCAGGGTAAATACAAGGCGCTTATCATTTCCATCCTTGCTTTCCCAATAATTGATACCCCTTCTTGAAACACCCTGAAGATTTGAATGGATCCATATTTCCTTTCCGCTAACAATACTCAAAGCTACCAGTGAGAAATTTTTTCCATAAACATACATAACAGTATCCACAACAATGGGTTGAAACATATATGGAATATTATCCTCGGTTAAATAGGTCCATTCAACCTGCATCCGGCTAACATTCTGTTTGGTTATCTCCTTACCGTCAAAAAATTTTGACTGATCCGGACCTCCGCCATATAGCATCCAGGTAGTATGATTATATGATGAGTCTGAATTACAACTTACACCTGCAATCATGCCCATAAATACGGAAATTGCATAAACATATATACATCGGTTATTCTTAAACATCCTAAGGCAATTTATCAGAATAATTTTCTTTACTAACAAAAAAAAGTCCATAATAATTCTCAAAGCTGGTATGATAAATCTTCCATCATACAAAGAAAATTAAAGTTAACCAGCTTACTTAGAATTCACACCCAGGCAAATGCTAACTACTATTTAAATAAAAGGGGAGCCATTTCTTTCAAGCTACGTCTCCATGTTTGAAACTCATGTGCTGTTCCCGGAGAAACATATGTAGCAACTTTATAACCAGCTGCTTTTAAATCGGCTTCAACTTTAGGCAGAGATTCAGCTCCACGGGTTTCCTTACTACCATAGGTTATAAATATAAACTTTGGCTTCATTTTACCCTCTAATTCCGCCGGGGTATAGTTACCTCCACTTAATAATCCCCAGTAACCAAAAACTTCTGGTTTGGCTAAGGTGATTACTTTTGTTTCTGCAGCTCCCATTGAAAGACCGGCCATTGCACGGCTGTCTCTTTTGGCAATTGTCCTGAAATGAGCATCAACATAAGGTATTAACTCATCAACCAAAACAGTCTGGAAGCCATTATTGGCTATCATAGCGGCCATACCACCACCTGGAGGCGCAGGTTGATTCGCTCCACCAGCCGCAGGAGCAGTACTACCGGCAGGAAGCGCAGGAGGACGGGGACCACCTGGTCTGCTGCCTGTATTGGTCATACCATAGGTCATTACAACAATAAAAGGTTTAATGTTACCTTCTGCAATAAGGTTATCCATAATAAGGTTTGCCTTACCTTGAATACCCCATGAAGTCTCGTTTTCACCCCATCCATGTTGCAGGTATAAAACAGGATATTTTGTTTTGCCATTATCATAACCGGGAGGAGTATAAACAAATGCAACCCGTGAAGTTTTTGTACTCTTTGAGGGAAATAGTATTTGTTGCATATTTCCATGCGGTACGTCTTTCAGCGCATAAAAATCCTGGTCTTTGGCAGGTATTTCAATACCACTCTCCCATCGTTGCGAACCATAGAAAAATCCAGTTCCCGGGTCATTAAAGGTTGCACCGTCAACATTAATCCGGTAATAGTGAAATCCTTCATCCATTGGCCCGGCTGTAGTTCCAATAAAATAGCCACTATCGGCTTTGGTTAATTTTGTTCCACCCTGGCCACCAAGCCCAAGACTTACCCGAACACTATCGGCATTTGGTGCATGTATTCTGAACCTCGCATACCCCTGCGAATTTACCTGCGGATATTGCTGAAACGGCTGGTTAAAGGTAGAAGGCTTAAAGTCTTCTATTATGGTTTGGGCAAATCCCAAAGAACCTGCCAATAATATTACAATGACAATTACAAGTGACCTGAATTTCATAGTTGTTTGATTTTTGGTTGAATTAATTTTTATTTAAATAACTCTTTTAAAGTAGTTGTTAGGTACTGTTTACAATTCATCCATGTATGTCCGCCAGAAACGATGTAAGGTTTTACCCGAATTCCCCTTTCTTCAAAAAGGGCAAGGTTCTTTTTAACGCTTTCGTAAAGAAAATCTTCAGTACCCACACTAATCGTAAATAGCTTTAATTGACTATTGATTTTATCTGCAGCCGGATTCCAGCTGGAAAAATTACGCTGAAATTCTTCTGTAGCAGTAAATGGAGCATAAGAGCAGATATAAGAAAATTGATCGGTATTGGTCAATCCTATATTTAAGGTTTGCCCGCCACCAACCGAAAATCCGGCAATTGCCCGATTCCTGCTGTCAGTTAAAACCGGATAATTCGCATCAATAAACGGAATAATATCATTCATAACTTCCTTTGTAAAGTCAGACATTGGCTTTGGCCTTACATTACCATAGGGCATGACAATTATCATTGGTTTTGCCAAACCCTTTGCAATCAGGTTATCAGCAATTAAATGGGCATTGCCCACCCTTGTCCATGTTTCTTCGGTATCAGAACCACCATGAATTAAATACAGGACAGGATATTTTAACTTGCCGCTTGCGTCAAAGTCCGGGGGGGTATACACGAGCATTCTTCGGGTGGTACCAAGGGTGGCTGAATGGTAATACCGGTAACTGATTTTCCCATGAGGTACATTCTGCAGGGAATGCATAAGTGGTGTATTTCCGGGAATATCTACTATGCTTCGTTTGAAACGTTCATTTGCAAAAATATATGTATTGTTAGGATCGGCCAATTCAACACTATCTACCAAAAAACTATAAGGATAAATATCAGGATTGACCGGTGGAACCTTTACACTCCATACGCCTGATGTATCCTTTTCCATGGATAAACCAACGGGTAAAAACTCTCCCCTTAATGTAACCTTCTGAGCACTTCGTGAAAAATACCGAAAGGTAATGCTATGGTCCGGATGTACTTCAGGGGAATTAATCAACGGAGGCCTTTGTGCTGTAACTGCGTTTAAAATAATTAACATTGAAAGTATAAAATATAATCGCTTCATTGTTCCCTTATTTAAAAAGTAATTGTACAGTTTCTGCCAAAAAAGTCTTCACATTCATCCATGTGTGCCCTCCATCAGTAATCATACTTTTATATCCTATGCTTTTCGACCTCAGGTAATTGAGGAACTCAGCCGTTTGCGGATACAAAAAGTCCTCCACCCCTACACTTACCCAGAGTAATTTCAAATCATTGTTGGTTCGTACCGGGTTCTCCAAGAGGCTTTTAAAACTCCCTTCCATTTCAGGCGTAGATAAGTATGCACTGTAGCAGCAGATCCAGGAAAACTTATCCATATTGCCAAAAGCTGTTCTAAGGGTTTGACCACCACCCCTTGAGAAACCTCCAATGGCACGCTTTTCATTCTGGCTGATTGCACGATAATTTTTCTCAACATAAGGAACCAACTTTGTAATAAGGTCGTTTTCAAAGAGTTTAGCCCTGTTTATGGCATCCTCACCATCTCTCATCATAATATCACCTGGTTTAGCCTTACCTGTTTGCTCGGCTATACGTGCCATCGGATTGCCATAGGGCATTACTACAATCATTGGTACAGCCTTTCCTTCAGCAATAAGGTTATCAAGAATAAAGTTTATTCTACCAACCTTATAAAAAGTTTCCTCGGTATCGGTAGTACCGCTTATAAGGTAAAAAACCGGGTATTTTTTTGCGTTATCCTTATCGTATCCTGGGGGTGTATATACTACAACAGAACCCGTTGAACCTTCAACCGAAGGATAATATTCATAAGTAATAGCTCCATGTGGCACGTCACGCATGGCATGAATGAGGGGAGTAAATCCCGGTATGTCAACCAGGCTTGCCTTAAATCTTTCATTAGGGAAGAATTCAACGTTAGCTGGGTCCATCACTGTAATTCCATCAACCTGAAAACTGTAAGGATAAATATCGGGCTTTACAGGACCTACTGTTACACTCCATATACCATTGGTGTCCTTTGTCATTGCCACCGGAGACTTTAAAAACTGTGCACTCAGTTTTACATCTTTGGCAAAGGATGAAAGGTAGCGGAATGTAACCTTTTTATCAGGGTGAACCTGGGGAGAAATAACTAAGGGTCCCCTTGGTGGCTGACCAACTGAAAAAAGAGATAATGAAAGTAATATGCCCGAAACCAGATATGGGAAAGTTTTACTAAAATTCATCATACTGAATAAATTTTATACACAAAGAAAATTGCGGATGAACTATTTGGTAATGCATTTAACTACATATGAAGACCCGTATTTTACTTCCAATGCTCAGGCAAATGGAGAATCGCATCTAATGCTGGTTTGGGTTGCCTGTTTCTATCCCATATTAGTGGATAATTTGTCCTTCGGGGAATAGGATAACCATTCTTCCAACTCATACCATCATGAACGCCCCAACACGTAACCCTTCCTATCTTATTTCTTTTTGCATAAAAAATCCGGAATAATTCTTCATATCGCCTGGTCAGTAATTGTTGAACTGTATCTGGCAAACCCTTTGGATAGGGATCCAGGAATTGCTCAAACTCTTCCAATTGAAATTGCTTATCACTCATTCCCTGTCCTATTATCTGCCCTTCCTTAGTTAATGGCAAAACGTCAACATCCAATTCTGTAATCATAACTTTTACACCACAGGAAGCAAAGGAATCAATTGCAGCCTCAATATAGGTATTTTTGGGATAGTTCAACCCCCAATGGCCCTGTATACCCACCCCATCAATGCGTATACCCTCCTTTTGCAGCATCCGCACCAACCTTACTATTCCATCTCTTTTTGCAGGCCGCCAGGCATTAAAATCATTGTAGTATAATTCTGTATCAGGTGCAAACTCGCTGGCAATCTTAAACGCATACTTAACCAGCGTATCTCCATTTCCAAATGCCTTTACCCAGGATGTAGGTCTGTAATTTCCATCATCGTCAATTACTTCATTTACTACGTCCCAAGCATGTACCCTGCCTGCATACCTGCCTGCAACATTCATTATATAATTTCGCAACCTTTGAATTTGCTCATCCTTAGAGTTAGGTTTGCCATCAGTATTTGTAAAAAACCAGGCAGGTACCTGGTTATGCCAAACCAAAGTATGTCCAATAATAAACATTTTATGAGCTTCGCCAAATGCTACAAAAGCATCGGCCGGACCAAAGTTAAAAACCCCGGGCTGAGGATTGACTACTTCAGCCTTCATAGAATTTTCCAATGTGATACTGTTGAAATGCTTCACTACAATATCCTGCGACAATTTATCGCTTCCGGATACTATTGCATCATTTACGGCCATGCCCATTAAAAAGGCTTTACTATATGCCTCCTTTAATGTCGTTTCATTTCTAGTATTTCGGGGAATGGGATTTGCCTGGCCAAAACAAGTGAAGCAGATTGTAGTCAATAGGAGCATTTTCAGTGAGACAAATCCAATATTCATGTGAGCTTATTTATTGCTTATTAATTGTCATCCTCATAACTATCGGGAGAATCCAGAATGGATATCCGGCCTTAAGTTATGGCTGTTCATAGTCATTAAAAATAATTGAAAATAATTTCAATTATTAAGCCACAACATTTACAAGCTTACCGATATTATCAATTGTGATCTCAATTTCATCCCCACTTTGTAAAGTAAAATCATTCCCTGGTACAATTCCTGTACCTGTCATAATCATGCAACCAAATGGAAATGAGCATTCACGAAAAATGAAGGAAGTTAACTCCTCAGGTGTGCGTTTCATTTGACTGAGGGCAATGTTATCTGTAAATGCTGTTTCACTATTTCTATGTATAGTCAGGGTAATTCTGGTATCTGATCCAAGTGGCTCTTCTGTAAGCAATATACAAGGGCCAAGGGCTGCACACCCATCATAAGTTTTTGCCTGCGGAAGGTATAAAGGATTTTCACCCTCTATACTTCGGCTACTCATATCATTTCCAATTGTATAACCAATAATTTTTCCGCTTTTTGTGACCACCAATGTAAGTTCAGGCTCAGGTACATCCCATGTGCTATCCTTTCTTATTCTCACCCACCCTTTATCACCTACTACACGGTGAGGTGTACTCTTAAAAAAGCATTCCGGCCTTTCAGCTTCATATACCCGTGCATAAAAATCTCCGCCGCCAGCATCTTTACTTTCTTCCTGTCTTCCAATTTTACTTCGTAAATAAGTAACACCACAAGCCCATAATTCCTGTTTGCTGCCAATTACAGGTAGCAAATCTTTTACTAATGCTCTATCCCCTGCTTTTGCATTCTCCAACATTCTGTTTGCAATCTGAAAGGCATTATCCTCATTTATAAGCTCGTCCCAGGTGGCTTCAACAGGATAATATAATCCTTCTTTTTCAATTACAATTCCATTTGTGGTAGTATAAATTTTCATAAATTCATTATATGTTATATCATTTTTACAATATTAGTTTAATGAGAATCTCTTGTAACAGCCGATCCGCTGCTGCCTTGTAAAAAATCAAAATCAGCACCTTTATCGGCCCCCATAACATGTTTAATATACAAACTTACATATCCACGGGTTGCTGCTACGGCAGGAGCCACCCACCCGGATTTTCGTTTAGCGAGCTCATCGTCACTTACCTGCAGATTGAGTTTACGCTGTGGCACATCAAGTTCAATCATATCTCCATTTTGCACCAAAGCAAGCGTTCCGCCAATTGCGCTTTCAGGTGAAACATGTAAAACAGCAGTTCCATATGCTGTACCGCTCATTCTTGCATCACTAATGCGAACCATATCTTTAATGCCTTTCTGCAGGATTTTTTTAGGAAGCGCCATATTACCCAACTCAGGCATACCAGGATAACCAACAGGACCAGCATACTTTAATACCATAATACATGTTTCATCGATATCCAGGTCAGGGTCATCAATTCTGGAATTATAATCTTCTATGCTCTCAAACACTACAGCCCTGCCGGTATGTTTCATAAGCGCAGGCGAGGCAGCAGATGGCTTAATTACTGCACCGTTCAAAGCCAAATTCCCCTTCAATACTACAATTCCAGCTTCAGGAATAAATGGTTTATTATAGGGAGCAATAACATCATCATTGTAACAATCCGTGTTACCTATTATATTGTCATGGTGGTTTTTTCCGGTAACGGTAATTACATTCCTATGTAATTTTTCTTTAAGCTCATTTAAAATTACCGGAAGGCCACCAGCATAATAAAAATCTTCCATTAAATATTTGCCTGATGGCATTAAATTGAGTAATAATGGAATGCGACTGCCAATAATATCAAAGTCTTCCAATGTAAGATTTACACCGATTCTTCCGGCAATAGCGGTAAGGTGTATCAGGAAATTGGAAGATCCCCCTACAGCGGCATTGGCTATGATGGCATTCTCAAAGGCTTCCCTGGTCAAAATTTTATCAATGGTTAAATCTTCCCTAACCATTTCCACGATCCTTCTTCCACTCAGTTGTGCCATTACTTTCTTTCTGCTGTCTGCAGCGGGTATGGCTGATGCACCACTTAAAGTTAATCCAAGTGATTCTACCATAACAGCCATGGTTGATGCGGTACCCATTGTCATGCAGTGGCCAATACTCCGGCTCATACAGCTTTCTGCAAACTCGCACTCCTCCTGTGTCATTTTGCCCGTTTTCATTTCCTCATCAAATTTCCAGACATGTGTTCCGCTGCCAATGGTTGTTCCCCTGTAACGTCCATTTAACATAGGCCCTCCTGGTACAACAATAGTTGGAAGGCCCACACTTGAAGCTCCCATTACAGTACTTGGTGTTGTTTTATCGCAACCTGTTAATAATACAACACCATCAATTGGATTTCCACGAATACTTTCTTCAGCATCCATACTTGCAAGGTTCCTGAAAAGCATGGCTGTTGGCTTTAGTAAAGTTTCACCCAAACTCATGATGGGGAATTCCAATGGAAAACCTCCTGCCTCAAGTACTCCCCGCTTTACAGCCTCTGCATGTGAATGAAAATGGGCATTACATGGGGTGAGTTCACTAAAAGTATTGCATATACCAATTACCGGGCGCCCATCAAACATATCAGTGGGCATTCCCTGGTTTTTCATCCAACTTCTATAAATAATACCATCCTTATCCTTTCTGCCAAACCAATTGTGGCTTCTTAATCCCTTGCTCATCTGAATATTTTTGTATTAAATAATTGTATTCGATTTGCAACAACCTAAAAAATATCATTTTTTGTCCGATCTCCATTGATCAGCCGGAAAATATTTAGCGTATTCTTATTTTTTAACTCTGGAGGCAACATTGAATCGTTCAGGTTTTGATAACAAACAGGCCTTGTAAAACGATAAATAGCAGCAGTACCAACAGATGTAGTTTTACTATCAGTAGTAGAAGGGAAAGGGCCGCCATGCACCATCGAACTGCAAACTTCCACACCCGTTGGGAATCCATTTATTACTACCCTTCCTGCTTTTTGCTCGAGAATATCTATCAGTTCTATATATTCCGGCAGTTCCTCATCCGTTCCATGGACCGTTGCGGTAAGGTGCCCTGTAAGATTTTCAGCAATTTTCAACATTTCAATTTTTGAAGTAACAGAAATAGCGATACTTGTAGGTCCAAATATTTCCTCACTCAAAGCAGGATTATCAACCAAAACGTTACTGTCTGCAGCCAATAAAACAGGTACTGCTGTGCTCTGATCATTACCAGTTGTTAATTTGGATACAGCAAGGGGTTCTACTCCTTCAATCGCCAAATGATGTTTCAACCCGTCATTGTAAGCATTCAAAATGTTTGGCGCAAGCATCACGCCACCGGTTGTTTGTTCAAAAGCAGTTTTAAGCGATTGTTTAAACTGGTCATCAATGCTTTGATAAAGCAACATACCCGGGTTTGTGCAAAACTGACCAACACCCAATACCACTGATCCGGCATAAGCTGCAGCAATTTCCCTTCCACGTTCCTTCATTGCATCGGGCAAAATAAATACAGGATTTGTACTACCCATTTCGGCATATACAGGAATGGGTTCAGGCCTGCTGACCGCAGCATCAAAAAGGGCCTTGCCAGCATTAAAAGAACCTGTAAATCCAACAGCTTTTACAAGGGGATGTTTTACAAGTTGCATTCCTATCTTACTTCCATCGCCATACAAAAGCGAAAATATTCCATCCGGCATATGGGTTTTCCTGGCAGCGGTTTGTATAGCTTTTCCCGAAATGGCCGAAGTTGCAGGGTGTGCCGAATGTGCTTTTACAATAACCGGACATCCCGCGGCAAATGCAGAGGCCGTATCGCCCCCTGCAACTGAAAAAGCCAGCGGAAAATTGCTTGCTCCAAAAACCACTACGGGTCCCAGAGCTATCTGCATAAAACGCAAATCAGGTTTTGGTAAGGGAGTCCTGTCGGAAATAGCTGTATCTATTCTTGCATCCACCCATGACCCTTCCTTCAACAGGTTCGCAAACATTCTTAATTGGTTGACAGTACGCATCCTCTCACCCTCTATTCTGGCAGGGGGCAGTCCCGTTTCACTGCTACAAACAGAAATTAATTCATCTCCGGCATTTATCAATTCCTCAGCAATAGCTTCTAAAAAAACTGCCTTTTCCACACCGCTTATTTTACGGTAAACCTTAAATGCCGCTGCTGCCTTTTCCACTGCCCGGTTTACTTCATCTGATGTTGCTTTAAAAAAACTATACTCATTTTTCACCTGGTTTGCAGGATTGTAAGAATAAAACATCTCATTTCCCAGACCCGAAAAATCAAACCCGACAATTTGCAGTTCCTGCTTCATTAATTTCTTTATTTTAATTCGTGAATTATAGGTTTAATGACTGAATCTTGTAAAAAGACCTAATGTAGAAACAAAAGGTCCTTAATGCTTATATTAACTGCTTGCTATATGAAAACCCTGCTCAAACGACCAATTATTTTAAGGTTTATCCCAAAATACTCTTGATGTTAATAAATCACCACCCATGGCTGTTACTGCAGCCTGATAATTTTCTGCATTTGCAGATCCTTCAATATCAGGATATGATAATCTTCTGGCAAACCCACCATTCAGGTTATTGTTGTAAGTATTGGGACTTAAAGCCGGAAAACCGCTTCTTCTGAAGTTGGCGAATGCTTCGGTTCCATTCCTCACATTCACAACCCAATACTGGGTGTTAATCAACTTAAGTGCATCAGTTGCACTATATGCCACTGCAGGATTAGCTAAATATGCCGATACTTCTGCTGCAGGAACGGCCGTGGCACCGGTATATAGGCCGTAAATGGCCATATCGGCTACTATCCCATTTTCATAATATGTTTTTGCAGCTCCATCGCCACCGGGTATCCATCCTCTCTTGGCAGCCTCTGCCAACAATAAGGATGTTTGTGCATAGGTTACCCAAAACTCCGGAACGCCTGGTGCGGCAATAATATTTACATTAAACTGGGAATAATTCAGCCCTGATCCTCTTGCCCCCCTGTAGGGGCTGCCCGGTGCTAAAATTTGATCGCTGGTAACCCCAATCGGGCAACCAAACTGATTAGCCAAAGTAACATCCGGATTAACATCGTTTGCAATAGCTCCAGGATTGGCATAAAGTGCTATCATAAACTTTGCACGCGGATCTGCGGTTGTTTTTAAATGATTTACAAATGGCTCTGCTGCATAGTTAAACTGAGAGAAGTTTCTTAATGCAGCATTATCAGCTTGTGAAAAGTTAGTTCCATCGTTTTTAACAAAAGCTATATCTGCATTAGATGTCATCACACCGCCTGCAAATGCCTCTGCTACAATAGAAGCAGCTTTGGTAGGATTTAATTTTGAATAACGCATACCTAACCTCAGCAACAATGAATTGCCCAATTTTTTCCATTTTGCTACCTGGTCTGTGGCAGATGATGTTTTTGTTAATGATTGCGCATTAGTTCCATAAAAAAGGTCAGTGGAAATAAATTCACCACTGGCACTAAGTGCCGCAGTTGCTTCCTTCAGTTCCTTGTACAAGTCTTCATATATGGTAGCATCATCATCGTATTTGGGATAAAAAATACCTTCTGAAACTGCTTTTCCTGCCTCTGAATATGGCACATCTCCATAGTTGTCAACCAAACCCATAAAAAGTTGGGCCTTCCATATGCGAAGCATACTCAATAAATTAACCCTGGTGGTAGAAGGCCCCAAAAGATTTATAGCCTGAATTAAATTTTTCACAGGCGCTGCATTTCCATTAGATCCGTTAGCATAGGATTGATCCCATTTGGGGTTACTATTACCATCAATATCGGCATTGAAATTAAATCCGGTATTTGCCCCGGTATTGTAAGGGCTCAAAAATTGCTGAACAATTGTTTGTTCTCCATACCAGGTTCCAATATGCGTACGCTGAGCGCCGGCAAATATGATTGCAGGGTCAATGGCCGTTATAGCATATGGGTTGGTATTTATTTCAACAAAATCTTTATCGCAACCTGCCAGAAAGAAGAGAGAGCCGATAATGACAATTTTCTTATATGTGTTTATCATACAATTAAAATTTAACATTTAAAGTTAAGTTGTAATTCCTTGTAGTTGGCAAGGAGGCATTCTCGTAACCAGCCCTGATATCGCCCGAGGATTGTATGGCTTCGGGATCAAGGCCCGGTATATCCTTATAAAGAATTGCAGCATTACGACAGGATGCAGACAGTGTAAGGCCCTTAACAAAGCTCAGTACAGTTACCTTTTTCAGAAGGTCGGTAAAAGTATAGGCCAATGCAATATTCCTTAGTTTAACAAAATCAGACTTGAAAATAAAAGGATCACCAACCTGTGCGTTTCTATATTCTGTATAGAAGCCCTGCAGATTAACAGGCGTGCTTGAGACAGTAATTACCGAAGTGTTTGGTAGTCCTGTGCTTTGGTAAACACCGGGGAATGTCAGGCCGCCATCACGACCCTCCAATGATAATTTGGAATGACCCTGCCTTGTCATATTTAATTGTGTAGAACTTAATACAGTACCGCCGAATTTGTAGTCGATAAGCATGCTCAGGTTAAAATTCTTATAGTTAAAAGAATTATTCCATCCACCTGTATACTTTGGTATTGAACTGCCTACGGGTAGATAGCCATTGGTCTTTTCAGCTCCGGGTGTGTTTACATTTGTTGGCAGGAAAACTCCATTATTATTCACCAGAACCTGACCCTTATCATTTCTAAGATAAGTTCTTGTATATAATTGATTCATTGCAAGGCCTTCTGTGTATCTTATTTCACCAAGGAATTCATTACCGGTGCCGTTAAAATAAAGCAACAATCTGGTTCCGCTTGGAGTTCCCACATCGAGTACTTCTGTTTTAAGAAAGGCGTTATTCCATGAAGTTGTCCAGTTAAAATTCTTGTTTTGTATTACTTCGTATTCAACAAGGGTTTCCAGACCGCTGTTTTTTAATGATGCCTGGTTTTCTTTAGAAGTAGTATAACCTGAAGCGCTTGAAAGATTTACGTCTATTATTTGTTCTGTTGTTACCTTATCAAATGCAGCAATATCCAAATGCAACCTGCTCTTAAATAATTTAAGCTCAAGACCTATTTCCTTTTCCTTTACGGTAAATGGCTGCAATAACGGATTAGGAGCGCTGGTGCCGTTAATACTTCCCAAAGTCTGCCCATTGAACAAATTCGCATTAACTCCATAAGTAAGGATTCCATCATATGGGCCAACAGAAGCTATACTACCCACCTGCGCAAAGGAGCCTCTCAACTTACCATATGATAGCCATGAAGCATCTTTCATCAATTCTGAGAAAATAAAGCTTCCGGAAATTGAAGGATAGAATTTACTGTTATTTTCAGGATTTAAAACAGAGAACCAGTCGTTACGGCCGGTAATGTTCACAAAGATCATTTGATTCCAGCCAAACTCAGCCAACCCATAGAGTGAATTCAGGCGGGTTTGATTATAATTATAACCATCACCAGCGCCCTTAACTGTACCATTCCTGTAAGAATAGAGATTTGCAACTGTAAAATTAGTGGCGCTCTGTACCATATTCCTGAACTCTGTCCGGTAAGTATTTCCGCCAAAACTTGCATCAACTGAGAACTTCCCAAACTCTTTGCTGCCACCAATGAGAAAGTCAGCATTTATATCAGTTGTGGTAGTTTGGCTGATATTATAGTTACCCCTGTAGGTAACGGTGGGGGTTGTGGTAGCCACAGTTGTATTGGCACCTGTACCATTCAGAGCATATGACTCTGAATAATTGGTACCTCTGTCGTAGTTGAACCTGCCTTGTGCATAGAGCCAGTCGGTAATTTCATAACGTAAAGTGGTCGTTCCCAGCAAACGATTTCTGTCTTCTTTAAATTTCTGACCTCCCTGTAACGGGTAATACGGATTATTAATAGTACCGAGAAAACCGTTTGTTTGCCATTCAGCTCCTGTAGCTGGATTTTTTGCATGATCCCTGTATGCTTCCAATGGTACAGAAACAGGCATCCTTGTAAAGAAATTAACCACACCATCACCCTGTGTACCTATCTGCGGAGGATTAATATAATCTTCATCTGCATAATTTACGTTCACCTGCAACTTAAGGTTTTTAGCAATGGTCTGATTGACCCCAATGTTAAAAATAGCCCTTTTATACTCGTTACCGGGAACAATACCTTTTGCATCCGTTGTGGAAATAGATGCCCTGAAACTTCCATTTGCCCCGCCACCTGATAATCCAAGAGTATTGGTAAAATTGGTGGCATTTTGCAGGTAATCGAAAAGCTGGTTAGGGTAAGCAGAATAAGGTCTCATTATGCCATCAAAATTAATTACAGGCTGGCCATCCAGTTTTGCACCCCAGCCCCATTGCCCATTACCCTGCACCTGGGCGGCAGTTGTAAATTTGTTACCTGCCTGTCCCTGTCCATACTCGGTCTGAACAATTTCGTCCATGAAATTCAATGCTTCCGAAGTAGTATAACTGGTAGTAAAGTCCACTCCGATACCAGAATTTTTTGAACCTGATTTTGTGGTTATCAGTATTGCACCTGCTGCAGCTCTTGAACCATACATCGCAGCAGCCGTAGCACCTTTCAATACTACCATACTTTCAATGTCATCCGGGTTAATATTCGCAAGGTTATCCCCGCGGTCACGCTGCTGGCCGGCACCTTCAGCATTCCTTACCCCCTGATCCATAGGCAAACCATTAACTACAATTAATGGTGAATTGGTTGCTCCGGCAAAACCAACCTGTCCACGCAGCCTGATTTGATTACTTGATCCTGCACCGGCAGCAGGAGGTGTAATATTCAGGCCTGCTACCCTTCCTTCAAGGGATTCCGAAAGATTGATGGTCCGGCTCTTAACTAAATCATCCGGATTAACCGATGTTACTGCATAACCAAGCTTTTTTGATTCTCTTTTTACTCCCAATGCAGTTACAAGAACCTCGGTAAGGGCAGATTCCTCGCTTGCCCGCATACTGATTGAAATGTTGCTCCTGTTTAGTATAGGCACTTCCAGACCAACGAAACCTATAGAGCTTACTACCAAAACATCAGAAGTATCGGCCCTGATACTGAAAACCCCAGCATTATCTGTAATTGTTGCCCTCGTTGTTCCCTTTACCGTTACGGTTGCCCCTGCAATTGGATTGTTTGAACCATCCAAAACAGTTCCACTAACAGTTTGTGAATACAAACCAATAGAAAAAAGAATAGACAACAGGAAAAGAAAACAAAAACGGGATTTACCTGGCGGAAAAGCCAGAATAGTTTTTTTCTTCATAGTAGCAATTCGTTAGATTAAGAAATAAGCCTTTTTGACAGGCTTTAACGGTACAATATTAAAACAGGAGAGTACAGAAAAACTTCCAAAAAAAACCGTTGTTGGATTTTGTACAAAATACAATTAATTTTTCCTGACATTTACTTTTTGAAATTCATGTATTGTTGATTGCTAACGTTTGCCAGATGAGTCAATTTCTATTGCAAAAAGAGAATTCAACGGAATTACAACTTTTTGAGCATATAAATGAATTTGCATTTAAAAAGAATAATTCAATCAGGTTGAATTCATTCAATGAAAACTGCTCAGACTGCTTACGCCTGTATTATATTATTGAAGGAAAATTTGACTGGAAAATTAATAGGGAGAATTATACACTGTATCCTAATGACCTTGTAATTATTTTACCAGGACAGGAACTGATTGCTGAAAAGGGCTATCTTGAAATCGGTTCCCTTTACTGGCTAAAGATTTATTTAAATATCCAGCATAATGGTAATAAAAATGCACTTGGCATTTGGAGCAGCATTTCGGCACCTGAATATATTTCGATTAAAAAAATAATATTTCTGAACAATGTACCCGTACTTTCAAGACTAACGGATGCCGCTTCAATCTTCTCCCAGTTACGTAATGAAATTTTTGGCCAGGAGATTGGATATGTAACAAGGGTAAATCAATTACTTGATGAATTGATAATCCTCATTACCCGTAAAGTAACCCAACAAAGCATATGCCAGCGGGACTTTCCCCAGGCCTTTTTAAAACTGGAGAACGAATTGCGGAAAGACCTGTCTCACCACTGGACTGTGGAAGAAATGGCGGCCATAGTAGGTTTGGGAACTACAGCTTTTAGCGATAAAGTAAAAAATTTTACCGGGTTTACACCCATTAACTATTTGATAAACATCCGGATTTCTGAAGCCATTAAACTTTTAAAAAAGCCTGGAGAAAATGTAACGGATATTGCCCTGGATACCGGATTTTACTCATCTCAACATTTTGCAACAACATTTAAAAAACTAACCGGCTATACACCAAGCCATTTCAGGAAAAAAAATATTTAAATTTAATAACATATATGGCATCCAAGAAAAACTGCATCATCACCATTGAAATAGGAACAAACGCTGTCAGAGTAGTTGCCTTTGATCTGACCGGAACCACAATTGCTTCCATGAAAGGTTCATATCCTACTTTTCATTCCCAACCTGATTATAGCGAACAGGATCCTGAACAGATATTTATAACGATGTTATACGTTTTAAAAAATCTTCTTATTGAGCATATTCATCCGCATAAAATTAAGGTCGAAAGTATTTGTTTCAGCGCTTCAATGCACAGTGTTCTTGCAATAGACAAAAGAGGAAACCCATTGGGTAATGCAGTAATCTGGGCCGACAACAGGGCTAAAAAGGAGGCTGAAAAGCTAAAAAACTCGCCACAGAGTAAAATAATCTATTCAGCCACCGGCACTCCTATGCACCCTATGTCACCTCTATTTAAAATAGCCTGGTTCAGGCATAACGACAAGGAAAGATTTAAGCAGGCTAGCAAATTCATTCAACTAAAAACATACATCATTCAGCAGCTTACAGGCGAATACCTGATTGATCACAGCCTGGCCTCGGCAACAGGGCTATTAAACATCCATAAAATCAAATGGGAATCCGAAGCACTAGCCTATGCCGGTATAAACAGCGGAATGCTAGCCGACCTTGTTCCTATTTTCGAATCGGCAGGAAAATTAAAAAAGGCCTATCAAAATTCCTTAGGCATTCATGCGGATACAAAGCTCATTGTTGGCTCAAGCGACGGATGCCTTGCTACCTTAGGTGCGGGAGTAAAGGATGGCTGCAAGGCCACCATTACCATTGAAGACAGTGGAGCTGTAAGAATTATGGGCAATAAAGTGCTGAATGATAAGAAACAGCGATTCTTCAATTATCTGCTCACCGAAAATTGTTATGTGTCGGGGGGACCAACTAATAGTGGTGGTGTTATTTTTGAGTGGTTTACAAAACAGTTCGGGGATTTCAAAAATCCATTTGACATGGAGTATACCATGAAAGAGCTTTTCGCTGTTGCAGCAAAAGTAAATGCCGGCTCAGATGGTCTGATTTTCCTTCCGTACCTGCTTGGAGAAAGGGCTCCAATTTGGGATGCCAATGCAAGGGGGGTATATTTTGGCATAAACATTAACCATGAACGCCAACATTTTATCAGGGCGATAATTGAAGGTATCCTATTTGAGATTTATAGTATAGGGAAAACTTTGGAGGAACATTGTAAAATCAACAGCTTGTCTATAAATGGAAGCTTTGCCTCTATTCCGCTATGCGCCCAGATCATTGCTGATATTTTCAATAAGCCTGTCAGCATTAGTCAGCATAACTACAGCGTAGGCCTTGGAGCTTATTTGCTTAGTGCAACTGAAATGGGCATATTCACCAACCTGGAGGAAGCTGCAAAAAGTATTGTTTTACCTGAACAGTATTTCCCTAAAAATAATCTTCATGATATCTATATGAGGCATTTTGATATTTTCGAAAAACTGAGTGTCAAATTAAAAGATGATTTTGTAGATGTGGTCAAACTTCAATAATTTTTCTTAAACAAATTTATGACTGATTCAAAAAATATATTCAAGCTATTTTATGGCAGTGCAGTTGCATTGGCAATCGTTTTCCTGATCCTTTTATTCATAAATAAATATGACTGGGCAGGATGGGTTTTACTCTTTTTTTTCCTGAGTCTCGCTGTGGGTTTCAGAGGAAATGAATCATTGAAGGGACTTTCATTTACAGTTGTTATTTTTGGAACAGTTGCATTGGCGCTATTCCATCCGGAATATTTTCAGGAATGGGGAACGTTTAAGTTGAGTAACCTGATTACACCGCTCATTCAATTGATTATGTTTGGAATGGGTACCTCAATGAGTTTAAAAGATTTTGGAGCAGTTATCAAAACGCCAAAGGGAGTGGTAATTGGCGTACTGAGTCAATTTATTATTATGCCGGTACTTGGCTATACGCTGGCAACCTTATCAGGTTTCCCCCCTGAAATTGCAGCAGGAATCGTTTTAATCGGATGCTCACCAAGCGGACTCGCTTCTAATGTTATGTGCTACCTTGCAAAGGCTAATCTCGCGCTTTCTCTTTCAGTTACATCAATTACAACTTTAATTGCCCCATTTGTTACTCCTTTTCTAATGAAATTGTTTGCCGGGCAAATGGTGGAAATTGACCTGTATAAAATGATGTGGGATATATCCAAGATGATTATTATTCCCATTGGTGCAGGATTAATATTCAACAGAATTTTAAGCGGTAAATCAAAATGGCTTGATAATGCTATGCCCCTGGTATCAATGTTCGGCATTGCATTCATACTTACTATCATTACTGCAGCGGGCAGAGATAGCTTGCTAAAAATTGGACCACTATTGGTTGTATTAGTGATTATTCACAACTCATGTGGCTATTTATTGGGCTATTGGTCAGCAAGACTATTTAAAATGCCCGAACGGGATTGCCGAACAATTGCCATCGAAGTTGGGATGCAAAATGCTGGGCTCGCATCAGGAATTGCAAAAGAAATGGGGAAAATTGCAACGGTAGGTCTCGCACCTGCCGTATTTGGGCCATTAATGAATATCAGCGGTTCTATACTTGCCAGTTGGTGGCACAACCGGGCACCAAACGATGTTCTGAAACCAGATAGCAAATCTGCGACAGACTAAATTGTCATTTATCAATCTAAATAAAACAACCATGATTAAGTATCTATTGACCTTTTCGATACCAATTTGTTTTGTCCTGCAATCATATGGTCAGCAGGTTCAAATTAGTAAAGAAGAATTAATTGCACTGACACCCGAATGGAAAGGGGAGCGTTTTCCGGATGGAAGGCCAAAAGTACCAGATGGAATTATCCGGAGAATGAAAGCAGTAAGCGTTGAAGAAGCCTGGGCAACTATGAGCAATGCAGGTTACAGGTACCAAATAGCAGAGGGTTGGGAAACAATCAATCCCGATAGTGTATTGGTTGGCAGGGCGGTAACCACAACATTTATGCCCGGACGTCCCGATGTATGGAAGGCTATTGATTCGTTGGGAAAAAAAGAGGGAAGAAGGGCACAAAATGTTTGGGCCGTAGAAATGCTGGTAAAAGGTGATGTTTATGTTGCAGATCAATTTGGTGCAAAAAGAAACGGGCCAACCATTGGCGATAATGTTGGAAATGCCATTTTTTCTAAAACAGGAAACGGAATTGTGTACGATGGTGCATTGCGGGATGTTGAAGGTTTAAAGGAAATCGGGGGTTTCACATCATATTATACAAGCTATGATCCTTCATTTCATAATCCGGGTGGCGGACAAAACAGGGATTTAACAACAATGATTGTAGGAATCAATAAACCCACCCGAATCCGCACCGTTACAGTTATGCCGGGGGATGTGGTTTTAGGCAAAATGGGGGTGGTTGTTTTTATTCCGCCGCACCTTGCTGAAAGAGTTGTGACTACATCTGAAATCGTTCGTTTAAGAGATATGTTTGGCCATCAAAGAATAAAGGAAGGAATATATACAGCAGGTCAGATAGATACAAGATGGTCAGATGAGATTGAGAAAGATTTTTCGAAATGGCTGAATGATCACATTGATGAATTGCCTGTAGCCAAAGAACAAATACAGGAATACCTGAAAGAACGTACATGGTAGCAATAACAATATTACCCATTAATTTAAAAACTTTATAAAATGTCAAATTCAAGAAGATCATTTTTTTCAAAAGCTGCTGCAGCAGCAGCAATGACTCCATTATTTCCCTTTTCATCAATTGGTAAAGGGCTTGAGGATGCCGTTGAAAAGAAACAGTTTAATTCACCGCCATCCGATTTAAAAATAACAGACGTAAAATGTGCCTATATCGGAGGGAGTCTCTTTGTGAAAATATTTTCAAACCAGGAGATTTATGGATGTGGCGAAGGAGTAGATGCAATTGGGGGAACCTATTACCTTGTTCAGAATATGAAAAGGAGATTGGTGGGACAAAGCCCATTTAATATCCATAAAATATTCGAAGATTTCAGGAGAGGTGCTCACTTTGGAGGTGGCCAGTCGGGGATGTTTGTTGCGGTTTTATCTGCCATCGAAACTGCATTATGGGATCTTACTGGGAAAGCACTAAACCTTCCGATATACCAATTGTTAGGCGGTAAATTTCGTGATAAAGTAAGAGTGTATTGTGATACTGCCCTTTACCGGGTCAGATTCCCTTCTCCTGACGATTTTGCAACCGCCGCAAAAGACGCTATTAAAAACTGGGGATTCAATGCTTTGAAATTCGATCTGGATTATGCTTCAGACCCTGACAAATACGACCGTTATAACTGGACTGCCAGTCCCGGAGAAATAATCAGGATGTACAACCAACTCGCTGCAGTACGTGATGCAGTAGGCCCGAAAATTGATCTTTGTGTTGACATGCACGGTCGCTATGATTTTGTAACTGCACAGGCAATTGCCAAGAAAGTAGAACCATTGAACCTGACCTGGTTGGAAGAGCCGGTTCCGGCAGAGAACTATGCTGCATTTAAGGAAATTGGAGCGGAAACCAATACGCCAATTGCGGCAGGTGAAAACGTATACCTTGGCTATGGTTTCAAGCAATTAATGGATAATGGGGTGGATATAATAATGCCTGATCTGCAAAAATGCGGTGGTTTGGGAGAAGGTCAGCGAATAGCCAATCTTGCCAACTTATATTATAAGCCCTTTTCACCTCACATGGTGGCATCGCTACTTGGTGCTATGGCTTGTGCACATGTTTGTGCCACAGTACCCAACTTTCATTTAATGGAATGGCAATCTTATTTCCATACCAATGTTATGTATAAGGAAATTGTTATTTTTGATGAGGGAGACTGGGTGAAAGACAGCTTTATTAAAGTATCAGATAAACCAGGTATCGGTGTTGATCTTAATATCGAAGCTATGAAAAAATATGCAAACCCTAATGTGCCCTTCTTTACATAATATTAAAAAGAAACCAGAACTCCGTCATAGTAGTTCTGGTTTCTTTCATTCTCACTTTTAACCCAAGGCAATTTACATAACATTTCAACCTGGGCCTATTCAGTTTTACTTCTGATTAATTGAATATAATAAACAGCGCCTGCCGTATTGCCTTGAAGCGCCTGAAACTTCACTCTTACGGCACCCTTACCTTTAACCATTAAGTCAGGAATGGGGTATTCCATATACTGAAATCCAGACTTATTCCATCTGCCGGTATTATCCTCCGTCACCAGTTTTTCATCATCAATAAAGATGTCAAATTTTCGACTTCCCCATTCTGCTCCCCAATATTTAATTCGTAACAATAAGCCTGTTTCATTATTAGTAGAAAGTAAATAGCTGAAAAAACCGCCATTTCGTGCATCACGCCAAAATTCATCACTGAAATTTCCGGTATTTGAATTTTGCTTTTGGATTAAGTGATCAGCTTCGGGCTGCTGTTCGCCGGGTGCAACAAAATCAATAGTGCGCTTTTGCAATGAGAGCTTTTCCTTTTCCAAAATTGCTATTGAATCAAGATAGGAACGATAGCCAGCATTGCTTAGTGACATCCAATACATCATATACCTTGTATCGTGAATCTTAAAAAAGGGTTCAAGTAACAATTCAACCGGGTTAACAACTTTAACTTCAGATGCTGTAAAATTTAAGGGGTTACCAGAAACAGGCTTTAACTTCTCAGCAAGATTGGCAAGATTGTCTTCAATTATTACCGGAGCCTTATCAACAGGAAGCTTTTTGCCAGATGCTATATGAGCCCATCTGCCATCGTTTGCCACCAACCCCTTTAAATCTTCGTTGCCACTTTTTGCACTCAATAAAATCGGCCCATGCATAAAAGCTATATAATTGGGTACATTTGGCATGTATTCAATGGTAGTATGCATCGGAATAGTAACAGTTACAACATCTCCCTTTTTCCAATAACGTTCAATGGCTATATAAGACTGCGCACTTCCGGTTGATGCAACAGGGTTGCCATTAAGAGTAATTTTAAATTCTCCATTTGATACCCAGCCAGGATAACGTATCATGAGTGTAAAACGGGATCCCCCCTCAGTGATCATTACCTTAGTTTCCTCTTCATAAGGGAAAATGGTTTGTTGCCTAATTTTCACCTTCTTCTCTTTCCAGTTTAGTTCAGAAGCAACGAACAGATTTACATATAATGAATCATCGGTATGGGTATAAACAAACTGGCTGTACTTGCTATGGTTTTCCATACCACTGCCTACACAGCACCACATCCCTTCATTAGGTGATGAATATACCCGGTAATGACGCGGGCGCGCCGGGGTAAAATACACATAGCCCCCATGTTCAGGATGTTGGGTTGATAAAATATGGTTATACAGTGTACGCTCATAAAAATCTGCATATTTTGCCAGGGGATTAATCCGGAACAAATCTTCCGTTAGTTTAAGCATGTTGTAAGAGTTGCAGGTTTCCGGCCCTTCCACCTCATTTACAAAATCGCTGCTTGCTGCTACACCGGGAAAAAATTCCCGCCGGCTGTTTCCACCAAAGGCCAGGCTACGTTTGGTAGCAACTGTTTCCCAAAAAAATTGTCCTGCCCGTTTAAATTTATCATCGTTGGCTATTTCGCCTATTCGCTCAAACCCTACTGCTTTTGGCACCTGTGTATTGGCATGTTTATTATCCAGGTTATCATTACCCACAGCCATAGCGTCAAGCAGCATATTGTGTGAAAATCGTTTTGCCGCCAGAATGTATTTTTTATTACTGGTCATTTGGAAAGCATCTGCCAAAACCTCATTCATGCCTCCATGTTCAGTATCAAGCATGGACTGCATTTGCATATCAGTCAATGAGGCGGTGATATTTACAGCCCAGTCACAAAAATTCAAAAAGATGGCTTTGGCTTCTTCATTGCCGGCATACATCCAGGCATCTTTTAAACCTGCAAACATTTTATGAACATTGTACCAGGGTACCCAGGCCGATTTGTAAGCTGCAAAATCACCTTGTTGTAAAGTACTCCATATTTTCTTACCATTTGGTACAGCACCTGCGTAGCCAATAGCCCAATCCGGGTTATTCTTTCCGTTGGCTTCCTGGCAGGCTTTCAACTCGGCAATCAGATAATCCATCCGCTTTTTACATTCCTCATTTTTGGTAGATGCATAATTCATAGCCAGGGCTGATAAATAATGCCCGCCTACATGCCCATCCAGCCCATCCCAATTTGGAAAAATTTTTGCCTTTTCAGGTAAACCCGCCTCCTTTCTGTAACCTGCTAATAAGCGGTCTACATCATATTGTAAAAGAACCTTTATATTAAGGTCTCTTGCATTTTTAAAGGGTCCATCAAGCAAGGTTACATCGCTTAATGAAAATTCATTGGCGTACAACCTGTCCTGCGCATGAGTGGTTCCGCATGTTATTGTAATGAATACCAAAGTACAAACTATTAAACTTAATCTTTTCATGCTAATTAATCATTTTTGTGGTTATGGGTTTGCCGCTGTAAACCATATCCTTTTTTATGCCGTCATTATTTACCCCTACCCCATTGCCTTCTTTTACCAAAACAATACTGAATACCCTTTTCTTTAATGAACCGGCATAACTACCCTGTATTTTTCCAATGGAGAATGCCTGTGTTTTCTCATTCCAGCTAAATGGTATAATGGTGTATTTCCCTTTCTCGTAATTATAATTATCACCTTCGTCTTCATACAAACTAAATTCGCCATCAGCCCCGGAATAAATACGAATGTCCAAAGTATCGTTAGATTTCTCTCCCGTGTACTGCATTAATTTTCCCATAGGAATGATTGAACCTGCCCTGATAAACAACGGAATTTCATCAGGTGGTGCAGCAGCATTCACCGTTTGCCCGCCATTAAAAGTTTTGCCAGACCAGAAATCGAACCAAGTTGCCGATTTTGGAAGGTAAACATCCCAGCTTATGGCAGGTGCCGTAACAGGCGCTATCAGCATAGATTTTCCAAACATGTATTGGTATGGCTGTTCCACTGCCTTGCTATCGCTACTAAAATCCATAACCAATGGACGCATCATAGTAGAACCATTCTTTGAAACCTGCCATGCTTCCGAATAAATATAGGGCATCAGCCGGTACCGAAGGTTCATCATTTTACGCATATTGTTTTCTACAGTACTGCCGTATTTCCAGGGTTCTGTTTCAGTTTGATAACCATGCATACGAAATATAGTATTGAAGGTTCCCCATTGAAACCACCTGGTAAGAATATCATGATATGTTACATCGGTGTACTGGCCCCGGCCCGGACGAAAGAAACCGCCAATATCAGTAGTCCAATATGGCATTCCGGTCAGGCTGAAGTTTAACCCGGCTGCTATCTGTCTTTTATAGGCATCCCAGTTCCAGCCAATATCACCACTCCAGTTAATGGTACCAAACCGCTGCTGACCGGCAAAAGCCGAACGGGTAAGAATGGTCACCCGCTTGCCGGAATCAGTTTTGCGCTGCCCATTATACACGGCCTGGCTTACAAACAGCGGGTATGAAAGTCTGTAAAAATCACCCAATCCGTAAAAAGTTTGCTTGCCGGCGAGGGCATCATTCTCCGGTTCGGTTGCATCCATCCACCAGGAATCAACCCCTTTGACAAATAAATTTTCATTTAATGCATTCCAATGTGTTGCTTGTGCTTCAGGATTATAAATGTCAATCCAGGGACTATTGGGAATGAATAGATTATTAGCTACATATGGTTTAGCCACGTCTGATTTTTTATCAAGGTTTTCCCAAACTGATATAGAGAAGCGGGCATTGAGGTCATGAATTTTCCTGATAAACTGTTCAGGATCAGGATAATTGGTTTCGTCAAATTTAGGAACGCCCCAGCCATACTTACCCCAGTATTGCCAGTCCTGCACTATTACATCTACCGGTAAATTCCTTTTTCTGAATTCTTCAACCGTTTCTACCAAATGTCTGCCTGATGTATAGCGTTCACGGCACTGCCAAAAACCGTAGGCCCAAAGGGGCAGCATAGGTACATTTCCTGTAAGGTTTCTGTAATTCGCTATCACATCATCTGCATCATTTCCATAAAATACTATATAATCCAGCGACTTTGCATTGATGGAACGAAAAACGGTTTCATTGGCTGTGGGCCTCCACGATAACCTTGGGGTGTTGGAGGCTTTACAAACTACCTGCACTTTATGTTCGCCCGCTTTTAAATGAATGATTTTGCTTGCTGCAGGAGGAAGCCAGATATTAGTTTGATCAATAAGGGGAATGCCATCAATAACCAAGAGGTGGCGGCTTTCCATTTCACCTAAATCCAGCATCATGGTGTAATCACCTTCCTTGTCAACGGTAAAGGTGCCATGGTGCATTGATTGCTGCTTTGATACCCGTTGGGTTCCGGAAGTGGTGGTAACTTCTACCTCTCCCTTTTCACCGGAAGAGGTGTCACGCTTTAACAATGAGACCAAATGATCGGCCGGATTAAACTCTGTGAGGCCGTATTGATGCCACAAAATTCCATATCCTTTACTTGAGTACAGAAAGGGAATAGCTATTTGCGAATTTACCTGAATGAGTTTCCGTGTAATATTCCTGAGGTTGAAATGTCCATCCTGAAACTGACCCAACCCAAACAGGGATTCATCCTCAGGTGAATGAAAACTTTGTTCGGCAATATAACAGGATTGGCCATCTGCAGTATTCTCTGTTAATTTTCTGCTTCCCGCCTTTTCACTCAAAAAAACTTTACCTTCTTTATCAGAAAATTCAATCACACCGCTTTGTTTGTTAAATACCATATTTACAGCATTGGTACTCAGTTTTAATTGCGCAAATGATTCAAAAACTTTAAAATCAGGAACTGCCGGTCTGTTAATGATAACAAACTCCCTTTCTTCTTTAGGCAAATCTTTCTCCCATTGAATGCGGATAGAATGATTGTTAAGGGGGATTATATTTAATTTTCCTTCTTTTAATTCTATAACCAGCCTGTCAATTTGTGTGCTATGATTTATATACTCCTGGGCAACCAATAGGACAGGCATCGTAACGGCAATAAAAAATAATTTAATTTTACCCATATCATATCTATTGAATCAAAATTTCAGCATCATTTTCTTTCCGGTATATTCAATAGTCCTATCAGCCGAACCTCCCGATTGAACCATTGTACTCTTTTTACCTTCTA
>JAKQKY010000094.1 GCA_029560415.1 Bacteroidota bacterium
CGTGGAACCCTTGCTTACCAAGTCAAAATCAGATTCCGTGCACTCCAGAAGGACAGTCTTTAGTTATCTGGGAAATAAAGAAGCGGCCAAAGAACTCTTCAGGGAAGTTTCGCAAAAAATTGCTGAACGCCCGGGAGGATATACCCGCATCCTGAAAACCGGAACCCGCAAAGGCGATCAGGCTGAAATGTGTATCATTGAGCTGGTGGATTATAACGAACTCATGACCGGCGAAAAAGCAGCAAAGGCTGCTAAAAAAGGAAGAAGCCGCAGAGGATCGGGCAAAAAAGTGGCTGCAGAAGTCAAGGAAGAAGTAAAAACCGTGAAAGCTGAAACAACCGGTGAAAATTCAAAACCTGAAGTGAAGGACGAAGCCAAACCGGAAACTAACGAACAAGCTGAGGCCTCCAAAGATTAACAACGAACAGAATTATTTAAAAGGATAAAGGCATTATCTCTTTATCCTTTTTTTATTATTAATACTAAAAAATTTATTTATGAGCAGAATTTCAAATATTTATGCACGGCAGATTCTTGATTCCCGTGGAAACCCTACCATCGAGGTGGAAGTTATGACCGAATCAGGTATTATTGGTACCGCAGCTATTCCTTCGGGCGCATCAACAGGTAGTCACGAAGCCGTAGAATTGCGCGACGGTGACAAAAAAGTATATAACGGCAGAGGAGTATTAAAGGCTGTACAGAATGTAAACAAAGTGCTTGCCGAAGAATTAAAAGGTATGTTGGTGAGCGAACAGACTATCATCGATAAAATGCTGATTGAAATTGATGGAACCCCCAACAAGGCCAATATGGGCGCTAATGCTATTCTGGGCGTTTCGCTGGCTTGTGCCAAAGCCGCCGCCCAATTATCCGGCCAACCATTATTTCGCTACATCGGTGGTGTTAATGCCCGCACACTCCCTATCCCAATGATGAACATCCTTAATGGAGGTTCGCATGCCGACAACAGTGTCGATTTTCAGGAATTTATGATTATGCCGGTGGGCGCCGAAAACTTCACGGAAGCCATCAGAATGGGGGCCGAAATATATCATAAACTCAAGGAGGTGCTCAAAAAAGCCGGATATTCGACTAATGTAGGCGATGAAGGAGGTTTCGCACCTATGCTAAAATCAAATGAAGAAGCCCTGCAGGTGATAATGAAAGCTATTGAAAGTGCTAATTATAAGCCGGGCGTGGATGTGTATATCGCCCTCGATCCGGCAGCTTCAGAATACTTCGACGATAAAGAAAATGTGTACCATCTGAAAAAATCTTCTGGCGAAAAACTTAACTCCAACGAAATGGTGGATTTCTGGAAAGATTGGACCAACAGGTATCCTATCATTTCAATTGAAGACGGTATGGCCGAAGATGACTGGAAGGGTTGGGCACTGATGACGAAAACTATGGGAAATAAAATTCAATTAGTAGGCGACGATCTTTTTGTTACCAATACCGAACGTCTGCAGGTTGGAATCGATAAAAAATGTGCCAATTCTATTTTAATTAAAGTGAATCAGATAGGCACCCTTACTGAAACGATAAATGCTGTGAATTTAGCATATGACAACGGGTACACTGCCATAATCAGCCACCGCTCGGGCGAAACAGAAGATACCACTATCGCCGATCTTGCCGTGGCCCTTAATACTGGAATGATAAAAACGGGTTCTGCCTGCCGCACTGATCGAATATGCAAGTATAATCAGCTGATACGAATCGAAGAAATGCTTTATGGTACAGGAAAATATCTCGGAAAAGATTTCAAATATCTGAAGAAGTAAGTATTGTGGCAGTATGTTTGCCATGATAATGCCCTATAAAAAAACCCACACTCTTTAGAGCGTGGGTTTTTTTATTTTTTTACTGTAACATTTACTTGTCGATAATAAGTTTTTGGGTGAGCAAAGTATTGCCGTTTTTCAACGAAAGAAAATAGATTCCTTTAGCAAGCGCTGATACATTCATCGAATAATTATTGAGGCCCTTGGTTGCCTGATAACTGGTAGTATTTATGAGGCGTCCGGCCAAGTCGTATGTACTAATCTGTATATCGCCATCGGTTTCTGCATTGTACGTAACATTCAGGTTTTCGTTGGCAGGATTCGGGTAAAGCATAAGGTCCTGGGGAGTATCGGGTTCGTTCATCATTTCTTCCATGCCTTTCCATGAAATGCTGCTGATGCTGGCTGTTAGTGTATAGCAACTGCTGGCGGAATAAGTGCCATTATATCCATAAACTTTAATGACGTAAGTACCCGCCGTGGCCTTGTTATATACGATACTTTCGTTGGTGGTACCAGAATTCTGCGATGTGGCAATCAGGGTAGTGCCATTTGATTTGTAAAGTTTTATGTCGTAATCGGCAGGTAGGTTAGTCAGGGTAACTTTTATTTTTTTCTGCGCCGAAGTATTGGAGAATTTGTAATAATCAACATCGGTAGAGGTTCCTATTAACGCATTGATAGAGGTATTCACGGCAATTGTCTTTGCTGTGGCCACCGTATTGTTCGATTCATAATTATCAGTACAGCCGCCAGCGGTCAACGTGGTAAATGTGGACAATCCTGAATAAGTTCCCGTTTCGGAACACACTGCCTGCACCTTAAATTCATAAATAGTGCCTGCGGTCAACCCTGAGATGGCTTTGTAATTGGTGGTGGAAGTTGTGATAACAAAGGTGGAAGTTCCTGATGGCCGGTACTGAATATTGTAGCTGGAAGCTCCGGATATGGCTGTCCAGTTGAGGGTTGCCGATGTGGTGGTAATACCGGTGGCCGACAAACCAGATGGCGTACCGCAAGCTGTGGTAGCGGGGGGAGTGCATCCGTTTGAAACCGATAAGGAATACAATAGTCCGCCAGAGGCAAAAAGAGCCGCTATACGAGTCTTTTGGTTAGGTGTGAAGTTGGCATAGGATATATCATCGCTGTAATCCATAAAATTCATGTACATGATTCCTGGAGAAGTGGTTGTGCATTTGTCTGTGACTACTCCGGTATGCACACCATATGTGGAATTGGCCTGGTTGGGCACATCGGTGCAGTAGTCGCTGCCTGTGCACGAACCGCCATCATCGCCCCAAATATGGTAAAGGTTGAAACAATGTCCTATTTCGTGTGTGGTGGTTCCGCCTAAATTGTAGGGTGCTGTAGCCCCTGTTACACCAAAAAATTCATAATGAATTACCACGCCAAAAGTAGCGTTGACACCACTCGTTGGGAATTGGGCATAGCCGCATAACCCATCACTCAAAGGGCAAACCCAGATATTCATATACTTGGAAGGATCCCATGCATCCAGCCCACCGGTCGAATAATATTTGGCGCCATTGTTGGAATATGAAAATGATGTAACGGAGGTCTGTCTTCTTTCAATACCGGTAGTGGCGGCTCCCGAAGGGGTGCGCTGTGCCAGGCAAAACTGCAGGTCGGTATTCACCTTTAATGAAGACGAAAATGCCTGCATGGAGTGGGTGCTCAATCCGGCATAATCTCTGTTTAATACATCAATTTGTTCATAAACCCTGGTGTCGCTGATGTTTTGTGCGGTAGTGTTGTAAATAATATGAACTACCACGGGCACGGTTACCGTTCCTTTTGCACTGTTGATATAGTCCTGGTTTTTTTCTATCCACTGTTGCAGGGCTTGTTCATAGTTGTTGATACGTAGCTCCAACCCGGAGTCGTCAGCTTTTTGTAAGTCCAGATATTCCATGGTTCCGCATTTGCG
>JAKQKY010000104.1 GCA_029560415.1 Bacteroidota bacterium
CAGGATAGTTTTGTATACCCGGGTTGTTTTGATTGCTGATCGCACCGTTGCTGAAGTCCCATTTCCAGCTTACGATTTCACCTTGACTTGAGTCCCTGAATTCAATGATATCACTTGGACAAGCAACATCCGGCCCGGCAACAGCAGCATTCAACAAGGCATTACGGAGAGTGATCTTAACGTTGCCATACGCAGTACAACCTGAATTGTCGGTAACCTTTACTTCATATAATATTGTTTGTAATGGCCTGGCAACAGGGTTGGGTATGTTTGGATCTGATAAACCTGCTACAGGCGTCCACTTGTATTGCAAACCACCTGAAGCTGATAAATGTACTGTGTCGCTATAACAAATAGATTTACCGGGGCTTACTTTCAAATCGGGCCCAATGATCTTAACATACGTACTGTCTTTACCTTTGCATCCGCCAAAACTTATGATCTCACTATAATACCATCCGCTGTCTTTTAATGCCGGTCGGTAAATATGTGGAAAAGGGGAGCTGTCATAAAATCCATTAGGTCCATAAGTATTGTAGGAAGCTCCACCCGAAAGTTCCAGCTTCATATCTCCATCTGTACACACCGGCGAGTTGCTGCTGAGAGAAAAATCTGTTGGCAATCCATCTACCTGTACTTTAAATATGTTGGAGACATTGCTGCAATGAGTGTTTCCAATATCACCCGATTCAGACACCCGTAACCTCACCCAAAATGTATCAGGGATGCTAAAATTATGCGCCATGTTGATATTGGTTTCGCCTGGTATATCTGTCCAGGTATAGCCTTCATCAAGACTTTGCTGCCATTGAAAAGCGGGATCTGTATAGGCATCCTGAACATAATCAGGTGTGCCAAAATCGAGGTATCCTGGCTCTATTTGACCATTCAATACCAGGGGTACGTTGCCTTCAAAACAACTGGCTGCTATCCACCCGCCCGGGTGCCTGGGAGAATTGATCCTGATGTCAGGTCCAACCGGGGTCAACAAAATATTATCGATCGTCATCAGCGCTGTACATTGAACGGACGCAGATGTGGGATTCGTAATTATTTTCACAACGATATCGCTAACACCAGCCGGCAATTGAAATATGCCACCATAAAATGGAACGGGCGGATATAGAACTGCGTTGTAATACCCATAATACCATGAATACCCATCGGGTGCGCCACCAATATTGCCCGTTTGAAAAGTATCTATTATTTGCCCCGATAAGGTTTCCACACTAAAGGTCAAATTAGGCGCAAGACAGGAGCCCGGCGTGAGGTTCTTAATGCCCGCCCAAAACAAAAATTTTGTATTGCTGCAAAGCCCTCGAACCGTATCACCAAAAAGTATTTTCGAAGGAAATAAAGAATTATAAGCTGTGATCATTTTATATCCAACCGGGTCGCTGTCTAACGGATAACTGCCTTGAAAAATATGCCCGGCATCAGTACCGGTTTTTATAACACTATAAAAACCATTGCCGGCTTCGGGGCTGGTGGTATATGTAAAATCACTGAACCCAACTGATAATGGCGGGCCAACATTTTCTGGGCCGTTCCCAAAGTGTACATTTAAACTGGAACTCCAGGGAATCGTTACAACAATTTGTGCATTGGTGTACAGGCTTGATAGAAAGATAAAACCCGATAACAGGGCATTTTTGATCATATAACCGGGTACGGATAATAACATGTGGTGTAAAGATCAATGATTATAGCAAACAAGTGAATGCATGGCAACCTCATTAAAAAATAAATTTACACCATTAAAGCGACTTTTGTGGATTCTTCAGCCAGGAATATGCTTGTTTATATTCACATCCTTATGTGGTTTCAGAAAATATGGATTACCTGCATCTTTGGATGAAAATTATAAGTAGTTAAAACCTGCCGCCATGAAACACAATCAATACTTTTCAGCTATATCTCTAAAGAGAAGAGTAAACGTTCAATTATTGCTCCTGATGCTCATCTCGTTGGCACTAAATTCCTGTAGTAAAGAACCCGTTAATAAAGTGACAAAAGAATTTTCTGTTGCAGGTTTTGATAAGGTGGAAGCTGCAGATGATCATACTTTGGAGGTAAAGCAAGACAGTGTATTCAGCGTAAGCGCCACGGGAGAAGCTGCAGATATTGCCGAATTGAGGGTGCTGGTAACAAATGGTGCACTAAAGATAGACTACCCGGTATACCGGGGCAACCGCAAAAAAGTTTATATCAAGGTAACCGCTCCCGTTATCACGATGCTTGATTTTGGGGGCGCATCTTCAGGAACTGCAAAAGACATCGTATTACCTGGAACAGTTAAGATAAGTCTTACTGGAACGGCATCCTTTTCTATTAATGCGGAGGCTGCCAAACTGGATGTAAATGTATCAGGTAATTCCTCCATTGTACTTTCTGGATCTGCACCAGCTATCATGGCTGATATTAGCGGTGAAAGCAAATTTAACAGTTATGCAATAAGCAATACTTTGAACGCTTATATATTCGCCAGCGGACAGGCAAGGGCATCTGTTTTTGCTTCCAATAAACTGGTGGCTGATGCTTCCGGTCAAAGTAACATTTTTTACAAAGGCAATCCAACGGAAAAAATACTGACTCAAACAGGACAAGCAAAAATACTGGCGCAATAGTATCCCGGGTGTTTTGTGCAGACTGGCGATGATTAAATCCGTAAACATCGTATAAAGTAGTTTTTACAGGGACCACCAAACAAATACCTTTACCATTTGTATTGTACAAAACATTTTAATACTGATGACAGAGTCATATAATTTCATTGCAGCGTGGCAGTTATTTCCAGAAAAAGGAACCTATGAAAAAGGAGAGCGGCCCAAGAGTGCTATTTATAAAATTGAGAATGGCAGTGAAAAAAAAGAGATCACTATATCTTCCAATTGGTACACACTTAAAAATGAGTCTTTAGGCTTTACCTACCGGCTGACTGCTGATGGACTGGTACATCCCTACAGTGATAACAATTTTGCAGATTCGGTACAGGCCAGTTTTGAAACGGCCCTTAGCTTTACCGTTAGTTTTGTTAAAAGCGGTGAAACAATGCTGACTGTTCAGCACCAGCTGCAGCCCAACGGGTATATGAAAGTAATACAACAGGGTCTGGATGATAAAGGCCAGCAATTTATCAATACCGAAATATACCATAAGCAAATGAGCGTGGTGCCCTACGCCACTTCTGCGAGCGGTGCTTTGATCAGGCCTACCGAACAAGGTGTTATCCGCCACAAAGCCTTATCCGCCATGGAAGAGCAAACCAATATGCAGCTCGACCAGATCCGCAGGCAAATAGAATTGTTGGCGATACAGGCGCAGGAAATACAAATGCGCAAAGAACTGAGCATGATCATTTACGATGCCAAACTCAACTTTAAACCTGTGATAGGTAATACCTATTTTTTGTATCAAAAAAAAGACAGTTCCCACGTATTGTCATTGATAAGCCCGGCAGAATACGGCGGTGGGGCAGGACCCTACCAGGCATTTGTGGCTGCGGTGAAATTGCTGGCGGATCATACCTGGATAGAAGTGTAGGTGCTATTTTACAGTAATTTTCCTTGATATGAAATCACTTTAACTATCGTTGCTGTAGTAAGCAAACCATCTTAACGGTACGATGAAATTTTTTCAGGTCACTGAAAAAATTTCCGTCCTACTTGTCAATTTTTCATTTTGAATGTATTGGTATTTTCTTTGATGCCTGATTGGTAAATCTTTTATTAATAACCAAAATTTAAAAGGAGGTTTTTATGACAAACAGTATGATCAAAAGAACCAATGGCATATCCAGTTTGCCAGCAAGGCCTGTTACCGGCCTCATTGACCAGTTGTTTCAAAACAACCTGAAAAACTTTTTTAACGACGACGCCTGGGGTTTCAATGGCGTGGAGCACCAGGTAACGGTACCGGTAAACCTAAAAGAAACCGACAAGGCATTTGAAATGCAGCTAATAGCACCCGGACTGAAGAAGGAAGATTTTAAACTGAATGTGACGAACGACCTGCTCACTGTATCCTTTGAACAAAAAGAAGAACAGGACCGGGGCAACAAGGAAGAGGGCTGGCTGCGGAAAGAATACAGGATGCAGTCATTCAACCGCAGTTTTAACCTGGATGACAGCGTGGATATCAATAAAATAAACGCTGAGTACAACAACGGCATCCTTCATCTCACCTTGCCAAAAAAAGAAAGTGCACAAAGAATATCGAAAAGCATTGAGGTGAAGTAAAAAATAAACGGGGCATGGCCCCGTTTATTTTTTAATGTTAGTACTGTATTAAGATGCTATACTGTCAATCTTTTATTGATCACATTATACATGCTGGTCTATCAATATCATATTTCCATCCGGATCAGTGAGCGTTAAGCTTGCAGGACCCCTGGTTGTTTCATCTGCTTCTGTTATCAATGACAGGCCCCTATCTTTTAAAGCGGCTTGTATCACCCTCACATCGTCATACTCCGGCAGGCTGTTGGCATTCTGATCCCAGCCAGGATTAAACGTAAGTATGTTACTGGGAAACATACCCTGGAAAAGCCCGACAATCGTCTGCCCGCTTTTCATGATCAGCCAGTTTTGATTGATATTGCCACCAAACTCAGCAAAACCAAGTTGCTCATAAAACTGTTTCGAGGCATGAATGTCTTTAACAGCAAGACTTATGGAAAAGGCACCTAGTATCATATACAATAGTTTTGTCCGTTAAGATACTTATTTCCCTTCTTGCTGTTATTTATTTTTTTATCTACCTGCTGATAACTTTCCCTATTGCGGAAAACGTGCTTCAGCCTTGGCCCATTCCAAAGTAAAATTGTGCATATGATTAGGTGCTTCGCTGGCATCCCAGGTAAAATCATATTGCGTACCATGCGGGCCGGTAACAAATGTGCCGGCTTTGATTGCTTTGTTATTATCCAGTTCCAGTTGCAGTACTTCATTCATGGGTAGTACTTCCACACGAAAATCATAATTGCTGATAAAGGGAGCAGGACTTCCATCGGCCAGGTTAAAAATACGGGTGGCATTCAGTTTATGCATCCTGAGTCCGCTTAGTTCAAATGCACCGTCTTTAAATACAACTTCACTCTGGAAATTATTAGCTGCATTGGTATTATCATGGTATGGTTTTTCCCAGATCACGATGCCACTTCGGTCCTCTAACGTGATCCTGTTTCCACCGCCGGTATAGGTTGCATGCCCCTGGCCGCCAATGGCCCAGAATGCCTGCGACTGCGAAGAAAAAGTACTGGGCCTTAACAATGTAAATATGTTCCGGTGAGATCCGGCATCCGCACGCAGCAGCGCATTAAACCTTACTTCTTTCAAAATAGTTCCTTCATCAGGTTCTTTGTATAGCATACTCAGTTCCCACACATTCAGCATTCTTTTATTCGTTTCTTTTCCATTATTAAAAACAGAAACCAAACCAGCGCCTGCATTATCATCCGGGTCACCAATGCTTAGTTTAATTAGGAAAGATGTCCATGAAAGGATCACGCCTTCGCCTGTTGGCTGGTGGTCAATGAATGTATTACCGATCTTTACTTTATTGCTGGCGCTGCTGTCACCAAAATTTCCATAGAGGTAGAGATAGGCACCAAACAGGTTTTCTTCCACTTCCATATAATCCAATGCAAAACTTGTTGAAGGACCCTGGGGCGGTTTTGTAAGGTCTGATTTTTTGCAGGAGGCAAAAGTTACCGTAGCGATAAAAAATAAAATAATAACATGGCGCATACTATTGATGTTTTTTTGTGCTGCAAAACTGCATTGAATACAGCGCTGCCAAAAGCCCTACCTGTTTGAATTGATAAAAATGCCGTTGAATTGACCTTTGCGTACTTACTGATAACAATCAGTAGCATTTGTAACAGTTGTTACCATTTTGCCGCACTGGTGCAGCTACTTTTGGGTTATAAATAAACAAACAATGGAACCATTCTATTATAATGTAAATGTTGATTGGAACATCGACCGCAAGGGCACGATGTGTTCACCTGAATTGAATAAGGAAGGAGGCAATTGTATAGAAGTGGCCACGCCGCCGGATTTTCCTAAAGGCATGCCGGGTATCTGGTCACCGGAACATTTGTTTACAGCTGCTATCAACAGTTGTTTGATGACAACTTTCCTGGCCATTGCTGAAAACTCTGCACTGGCTTTTGAAAATTTTAGTTGCAATGCTACCGGCAAACTTGAAAAAGTAGAGGGCAAGTATATGATGAGTGAAGTAATACTGGAACCACATGTAGTAATATCCAATGAAAAAGACCGGGAAAAAGCGGAAAGAGTATTACAAAAATCTGAAGCTGCTTGTTTAATATCCAATTCTGTGAAATCAAGGGTTTCCATGAAGACCTTGATCAGTGTAAAAGAAACTGTTGTAGCATAAATATTAGCCTGGGAAGGCTGCGATTGCTGGCTATTTAATGGCACAGGTTTTTAAAGACCTGTGCCTTTTTTATTAGTTTGAGGCCGAAAGGCTGGGGGAGGAAAGTTTTTATCTTTTACAAAACTCGACCATCGCTTTATTCAATTCTTCCGCATGTGTAATATTCAAACCATGCGGTGCATCTTTTATCACTACGTATTCACTATGAGAAATGGCTTTTGCTGCCTGTTCGCCGGCTGTTTTGATGGGTACGATCTGATCGGCATCACCGTGAACAATTAATACGGGCACCTGTATATTTTTTAGTTCTGGGCGAAAGTCAGTGCCACCCCAGGCTTCTGCTGCTTTTATGGTTGCGTGTGCGGATGCCTGTGATGTTACAATAAAATCTGCATCCAGTCTGCCCTGGCTTACATCCTTACTTAGCATGGATACATTGTAAAAGTTTTTATGAAAGTCTTGCAGAAATGCCACCCGGTCTGTTTTTAGTGCCTGCATTATTTCCCCGAGTTTTTCCACCGGCACACCATCAGGGTTATCCGCTTTTTGTGCCACCAATGGTATGATAGATGAAACCAGGATCACCTTTGCTATCTTATCACTGCCATAGTTAGTTAAATAACGAACCACTTCACCACCGCCCATGGAGAATCCAGCGAGGATCACATTGCTAAGGCCCAGTTCCTCAATGATAGTATGGGTATCAGAAGCCAGTGCATCATAATCATAGGCATCCCAGGGAATATCAGATTTACCAAATCCTCTCCGGTCGTACACGACAACGCGGAAGCCATTTTCAGTCAGTGCAGGAATTTGCAATTCCCAAGATTCGCCGTTGAGTGGCCAGCCATGGATAAGCAGGATGGGTTGGCCCTGTCCAAAGTCCCGGCAGAATAAGTTGGTGGCTGTTTTGTTTTGAATGTTGGTAATGTATGGCATAGTTTGTTTTTGTACTGCCATCACTAAAAATGTGCCTGATAAAAGCAGCGGGTTTTAATAGCGGAATAAATAGATCGTGAGGTATTTTATGTACAAGTAGAGAAAAAAAGGGGAGGTGGGTGTTATTGCTTGCGCCAGTGGGTGTTGCGTAGAATGACAAGAAGCAGGCCCCTGATTGCGAATTCACAGACCGTTTTCATTATTAATTTTCCGTAATTTTAGTATATGGACATAAAAGAATTAATAACAATCGATAACGAAATATTGGGAGGGCAGACCGTTTTTAAAGGAACCCGGGTGCCTGTTGAATCCTTGTTTGATCACCTGGAAGCGGGTATTTCTTTAGACGTTTTTTTGGAAGACTTCCCCACGGTGACGAAAGAACAAGCCATTGCATTATTAGCATGTGCCAACAAATTATTCAATACAAAAAACTTAGACCAACTCTATGCGGCTGTTGCTTGATGAAAATTTACCCAAGCGTCTTAAATTTGATTATCCCGAACATGAAATTTATACGGTACGTGACAAAGGGTGGAACGGTATCAAAAATGGCGAACTTTTAAATCTTTTAATTGAAAATAACTTTGACGCCCTATTGACATTCGACAAAAACTTACAACATCAATAAAATTTCGAAAAATACACTATTGCCGTATTTGTGTTATCAGCAAAGATCAATAGCTACGAAGAGTTGACCATACTTACACCAAGAGTGAAAGAGTATCTCAATAATCCTCCTCTGCCAAATGGAGGAATCGTTATTGCATCGGAATAAATCTGTGTTCAACATCGGTACGCTTCAGAGTCGTAGAAGTATGAAATTTTCTCCTTGCAAAACGATTCCTCTCCGAATCTGCTGTCCTATTTTCCTTTCTTCAACAGCTCTTTCAACCTCCCATGCGGCAAAGCAAACACTTTGTTTTTATTAATGCCTTCCATATCCTTTGCTGCTATCAATGCATTGATGATCGCTTCTTCTGTAGCCTGCACGGTGGCTTCAAACACTTTGTCGAGTTTCCACTTGGGCAGCACCGGCCAGGTTTCTTTTTTTTCTTTCTTATCGTATCCCGGTACAGCAGTGCTGAAGGCTAAAAAGATCTCACCCGAACTATTATGCGAAAAAGTGCCTGTCCTCGCAATGCCATGAGTCACTCTTTTGGCCACCAGTTTTAATTGTCCTGGTAGCAACGGCGCATTGGTACCCACGATCACAATGATGGAACCATCTTTTCTTTTGGGTTCATTTACGATGGGTTCCAGGTCGGTGATCTCTTCGCCCACCTCCATCCCCCTGATCAGCAGATCGCTTCTCCTGCCAAAGTTGGCTTGTACAAAAACACCTAATGTGTACTGCGTAGAATCAATGGTAAATACCCGGGAAGCAGTGCCGCTGCCGCCCTTGAATTCATAACACACCATGCCCGTGCCGCCACCCACATTGCCTTCTGCTACGGGGCCAGTTGCCGAACTGTCAAGTGCATCCCACACATGCTGTAGATTGATATGAAACCCATTGATATCATTTAATAAACCATCCCATGTTTCTCCCACCACCGGCAGGCCAAAGGAAAAATCGATGAGGTCGCTCTTGGAAAATTTATTAAAACACCATTGGCCAATAGCATCTCTCACAATGCCCACGCTGTTGGTATTGGTGATACCGACAGGCCCATAACCCACACCATAATCATCTATATACGGCAGACCGGTCATTTCGCCATCACCATTTAAAGAGAACCAGGCGGCAGCATAACTTTTATCTGTCTTGCCCTTGGGAAGGATCACCGTAACACCCGTTCTCACCGGGCCCTTACCCCTCACCAACTCACCAGCACCCAACACCAGCGTTTTGTATCCTACCTCCACATCAGGCACATCGGTGATGGCGTTGTATTTACCGGTGGTTCCTTCAAATGAGATACCGAGCTGCCTGGCCCTGGTGATGGTATCCTGTTGGGCAATGGTTGTAACTGACCATAAACAGAACAGTGCAGGCAGGAGTGATTTGGAGTATGATAGTTTGCTCATGTGTATTAGCGTAAGTTGCCATTTAAAAATGTGGGTTGAAGTTAGTGAGAAAAGGGGAGATGAAGATTGGGTGAAGCAAGTACATCATTAGCGTTAGGAAGCTTTCCTTAAGCAGATACTTTATGCGGGTGAAAAGTTTAGCGACGGGTGGCAACAGTTCGTGACACCTGCGCCAAAGGGGGAGAAGCACTTCAGCCACCATATTGCCATACCGATGTCAGCTTTATTTATTTGGTTCAAATTTTTCAAACTTCTCTCCGTTTTGTTTGTACACTCCGTCATTGTCAGTTCCAAGCCAGATTGTTCCGTTATTGTCCTGGTAGATAGTGATTAGCGGGATATTTTCTGTACCTTTTTTTACTTCAATGTTGGTGAGCATTTTGCCATCATATTTCCAAACGCCGCCTTTATAAGTCGTCATCCATAAATTACCGGCTTCATCGGCTATTCCGGCGTTGAAATAAAGTATTTTATCTTTTGTGATCTCAATGGGTAGATCAACCGCTTTCAGCTTTTCATATCCTTTGGGTAAGGCTGGATCAATCCTGTATTTACTATAAAAATTACTTAACCAGAAATAACCATCCTTGTCTTGAATCATTGAACGAACCCCAGGAACCCGTCCATCTGGAAGCGTAGAAAGTTCCTTTTCACCAAACCACAATAGTGTCTTGCCATCATATCGATACGCACCTGCAGTAACGGTTCCAATCCATATATTACCTTCCTTGTCTTTATTGATCCCATAAACGGCATAGGTACTATTGTTGCTGCCACCAAATGGAACACCTTCCGGTTCTGTTCCAAAGGCTTTTTTTAAGTCTTGCCTTGGAAACGTCAACTCATAAAGAAATGTACCGTCAAAACGATAGAGGTCGTTGGCATTATATCCAAACCATAGATCATCGGGTTGTAATTTCCATTCGTTGTTGAGAGATTTGATGGCTGTTAAAGTGGTGAATTTTTGTCCATCATATTTACTAATTCCATTGGAGGTCTCAAAATATAAATTCCCGCTCTTGTCTTCTTGTATTCCCCTGATTTGGTTGTGTACCAGGCCGTCTATTGTAGTGAACTGGGTTACTGTTTTTTGGTCAAACTTGTAAACTCCATTTCCGTTACTGCCAAACCAGTAATTACCCTTTGAA
>JAKQKY010000113.1 GCA_029560415.1 Bacteroidota bacterium
AGAAAATGTCAAGCCGATAACTACTGTACAACAGCGATCAAATGCTCAGCATTTGACTGTCCGCCCGAATTTTGCCAATGCTTTTGTTAGCGGAGATACTTATTCGAAGTCTTTACGAAAAGAGCTTATTAAATCTCTTAACTCTAAATCTGTAATTGTGGCAACTTCAGATTTATCATATACTGAAAGAAGATATACAGTAATTTCTTCTGGTGAAGATTGTTCGACATACCCAACAAAATTTGTTTCAACAAGTGAAATTACCCTTGCTCCTCCACTTTTACCTTTGCCTTTACTGGATATTTTTAGTCGAATTTTAAAAACGCGTTTACCTAAAGGAGTTCCCATCATGGGATTAACAATCAACTCTTTTTCAAGTTTTAAAATATCTTTAGAAAAAGAAGGATACTTTTTAATTAGTGGTTTTGCTTCTTTTTTAAAATTCTTAGTAATTCTAACTATTACTTTCACGCAAAAAATCTTTTAATGTTTGTAATTTCCTTCCAGATTTATTTGCAGCTTCAACTTCATCAAAAGCACTTTTCAACCCGAGTAGAACATTTAGTTTATTCTCAAGACGAGTATATTCAAAATTCATTTTTTCCCAAGTTTTAAGAGGTATTAAAACAGACGTTTTTTGTCCATTTTCATCTACCATATATTTTATTGCGTTTGACATAACCTTCTTTTTACAAATTTACAATTTTAAATGAAAAGCTAATTAAGTATTTCCGCTAACGCTCCGGCTTGCCGTCAGTTTGGGAATTAGAATTCCGTCAGCCCGGTGACGATGCTGATTAAAGATGAGAATTTTATTTGAAACTACAAACCGTATTAATACTTGTCAAGCCGAAACCGAAGACCAGTAATGATTTGAAGCTGAGATCACAACTGTCAGCCCGAATTGCGGCAAACCGTTGTAATACGAAGGCCAAAGTTGAGATGTTCAAAAAAAACCAAACGAGTCAAGACTCTACGAAGCCAAATGTTTCAATTTTCAAGAAAATGCTTTTGTTTCCAGGAGGAACCATTTCAAGAATTAAGTAAAGATGAAAACCTACAAGCGTTCCTTGTCAACCATAAAGTTGTTGAAAATGAAATACACCACGAATTGCGGTTTGAAATGAAAACTGCTTTAGTTAATAGAAGGCTCCCACCCTTTCTTCAAGTAAAATGTGAAATAGATATATAAACCAGGAACATGGAATGAAATTGGTTAGCGAACAGTAAACTGAAAGAGCGAAGCATTTTGTAAATGAAAATGTCTTCCAATAAAATGCGCCCAATAAAACCTAAAGGGTGGGAATTTACAAACCAAAAAAGCTCACAGTTGGAGATGACAAAAGAATTGTCAAAGCAAGGAACACATTCTTCGCTAAAGCATTAAAATGTGAAAAGCAACCCAGGCCGAAAAAAAGGTAGCGAAGTTTCTTTGGGTTTCGTATTACAATTAAATATACGCAATTAACAAAATCAATTCTTTTCAGAAAAACCTTATAAACAAAGGGTTTTGAAAAAAATGTAACTTTTGGCGATTGCGACAATGAAAATTAAGAAATAAATTAATGTGTTGGGTGGGAGTTTTTGTTTGTTGGGAAAAACCAATAATGGAAAAGATTGGAAAAGGCATTTCTGAGCTTCCTTCAAAAACTTAAAAACTACTCAAACAGTAAATACAATCCCAGCATAATGATCGAGATCGCTACAGAAGTTAATCCAAACAAAATCCAATTGTACAATTCAGGTACAGGATTTACCAGGGTCAATACGCAACTGAGGAATCCTAAAAATGCACCAAGGCCGAGGCAAATAAATCCTTTGAACTGCCTGCGGGCATTTTTCAACTTAGTGAATTCTTTCAGGTGCAAAGCTATGCTCTCCGCATCCAAACCAAGGGAATGTAACTTTTCGCGGATATGATCTTTATCCAGGTTTTCAGCAATCCATTGCTGGTATGTTTGGCTGTCTACAGAAACAGGAAGGGTCATAGCAATCGTTTTAAGTTGGTAATGAATAAATCTCTTCGCTGCTAAACCAAGATAATATTATTTTTCATTAAGATGGATGTCATAGATGGCAATCCGGTTAGTTCTTTTAAGGATTAAAATCCATGTTGCCGGATTTATACAGTTCATCCAGCGGACTCTTAATATTCACCAGGCTCTCCCGCTTCACATGCAGGTATCTCGTGGTGGTGTTGATGCTGAAATGCCCCAACAGGTCACGGATATATTTAATGTCTACCCCACTTTCCAGCAGGTGCGTTGCGAAACTGTGTCGGAGGCTGTGAAAACTGAGGTGCTTCTTCAACCCTGCCCTCCTCTTTGCTTCAATGAATACATGTTGTGCCAGGCGGCTGCTCATTGGTTCACCTGGTTCCAACGCTTCAAACAGGTATTTCTTTGGTCGTGGCTTCCAGGTTTTAAGGTAATTGCGCAGGATATCCAGCAGCACCGGGCTCAACATCACATACCGATCTTTCTTACCCTTTCCTTTTTCGATCAGGATCTGCATGCGGTCGCTATCGATATGCCTTAATTCAAGGGCAACGACTTCGCTTACCCGAAGACCGGCACTGTATGCAGTAAAGAGGATCGCCTTATGTTTTTTGTTTTCCAGCGCATTAAATAATTTCCCGATCTCCTGTTCACCCAAAACTTTTGGTAGAATGAAAGGTTTCTTCGGCCGCGGAATCTCCACGAATATCTTTTCACGACGCAATACCTGTTCAAAGTAAAATTTTAATGCATTAAGCCGGCTGTGAATGCTGTTCTCACTGAGTTGCAGGGTTTCAACACAATATAATACGTATCGCTTCACGTCATCTGCGCTTAAACTATGTACGGGCCTATTCTTCAATGTCTGCAGGAGCGCACTGAATTCATTCTTATAGGTGCGGATGGTATTCGGACTATAGGCTTTCAATGCCAGCATGGTTGTAAAATCTTCCAGCGCTGTTTTATTTTCCTGACAGATCTCCCAGATCTCTATAGCATTTTCTTTTGGTTCACGGAAAGGAGTAGCCGCTTTTTCAATGGGAGATTTTGCAGGAGGTTTAAGATCAGGCGGAGTAAATGCATGCTTTTTCTCCAGGATCTGCCAACCCTCCGGAAGCATCTTCTTAAAATCGTTGTACAAAGATTTACTTTGCGGGATATGCCAGCAACGCAGCGAATGGCTCCAACGGGCACCAGGCATATTTTTTAAAATGATGTTGATGGCAGGGTCGGGCTCAAACTGTAGCTTGATGCGCTTTTCGGCACGATGAATGATGTAAGATGCCCTGAGTATCTTCGACATGGGTACGGCTTTAATCTTCTAAAGTTATTCCATTGCCGGTACTGACAATATCGTTTTTTACCCGGTTTTTCCAGCGGGAAATATCTAATTAAAACGATAAAAAAACGGGAATATATTGGTTCCCGTTTAAAGTAAAAATGTATAAAATATTACTTCTGCAAAAAAAATCAATCACTGGTAACGCTAATCGGGCACAAACCCTATCGGAACAATAAATTCCCACCTGTTTTGTACCGAAGGATTGCGGAGGTTTGTATCCAGCAGGCGGGCATACCTAACGCCAAAGCTTAGGGGCAATGCATTCCATACTTTGGTATCGAAGAAGAGCTCTCCACCGGCGCTGCGGTTAACGATATCAGTTAGTTGTCCATTCAGCCTGGCCCTGGCACTGGTATAATCAAAAAATGCATTCGCCCTGATGCGTTGAAAGAAGATCATGTTTCCAAATCCCCAGTCTGGATACAGCAATGGGAACTGGTAATTGGCGCCCAGTTTATACATACTGCGGGTGCTGAGGGCATCGTAACCACGTGAATAGGAAAAGGTATTGCTAAAAAGATCAGGTAAAGTATCTCTTTGCTGAAGTGATGCATTCACAACAAAGCTGTGATTGCCTGATAAACCAGGGAAATAAAAATTACTATTGGCTACAAACTTGCGACTGTCGCGGTAATCGAATGCATGGCGATACCCAAGGCTGATGCTTTGCCCCCACCGTGGATTCACCTGTTGCCTGGCCTGTCGTGCGAATCGGCTGAAACTGATGTATACATTGCCATAATGCAATGCGTCGTTTTCGAGGATGTTTTTACCAATGCCAAAATAATATAACTGCTCCGCATTGAAACCTAACCCAATATTGAGATAAGCATTGTAACGGCCACCAACAAAACGCAACGGAACCGATGCGCTTGATTTTAGCAATGCGGAATTGAACATGATCGATTTGCCCACGGCCGTATCAAACGTGCGGTTAAAACTGGCTTCCGTTTCCAGCGCTAACACAGGGAACCAACCTCCATAAGCGCCGGCGAATCCAACGGTATGGCTTCTTTCATTTCGGTTATACGTATAGGTGAGGCTGTTGCTGAACCGGCTCAGCACATCATCGCTGTACAGGCTATACCCATATTCAGGATCATTTGCCACAGGGCGCCAGCTATGCAGGTTGAACAGCCTGAATGTTTTTTTGTAGGGTTTAGAAGACAGCTTTTCTGCCGGAATATCTTTCAATAAACCGGCTCCTTTATCTTTCAGCAATGCCGGTGTATATAGGTCAGTGATGTTGCCAAATGGCGTAGCTTCCTCCCAATTGCTTTCCGTTACCCGGGCCAGCCGGTAACCATCAGCCGTAAACGCCGATGCCAGTACCTGTCCCTGGTCATTCGCCGTAGGTGCATACATGCCGTTGATGTTATCAGTGATCCTGAATAATTTTTTATCACTCAAACGAAGAGCGAAAAGTTTATCAGCGTCGTTCTGCATGGCAGTGAAGTACACCGTATCTCCTTTGATGAACGGGTAGCCGAGAACGTTATATGAAAATGTTGTTAATGGTTCGGTAAGCCCATCAGCAAGGTTCACCCGCACCAATGCCATTTGACCTTGCGGGTTACGAACGGCTGAAATGGCCTGACGGTCGTTGATATATTTGGTTTGGGTGAAAAAATAATTGGCGGCATTTGGCAGTTTGGAGACAAGGCTGCCGGTTTGTGCGTTGATCCGGTGAAGGCTGCTTTGCCCGTTTGGTAGAAGAGAAACTGCAAGGATTTCGGTTCCGGTTTCGTTGATATCGGGAGAAAAATATTTCGACCGGAAACTTATTTGCCTTTGCTTGCCATTGTAAATGTTGAGTAACTGTATCACGCTGTAATCGCGATTGGCCCTACGGGGATCCGACTGGTAAGATGCATATACAATGCGGCCATTGCGGTATGAATAATACTGATCCAGGCCACTGTTCCTGGTTCGGATGCGATGCTCCTTGCCTTTTACTAAAAAGTAAAATGCACTTACTTCCCGGTATGATTTTTTAGAAACGAGGATACTGTCCGGACTGATGTATACCGGGAACTCATAGTCAGTAACATTATTGGCAGAAGTTGAACTGATGAATTGCAAACCTTTATTTTCAGCAGCCCCAACTGGTATTGCTTGTTGTTTGAAAAATTCCAGGGCATCTTTCCTGAACTGCGTGTATGGTTTACCGCTATGCCGTTCGATGGCTTTATTGAAGGCAAAGAACAAACCCTTAAAGCGGGTAGCGTCGGCCGTTACCTTCTGCCAGAAATCGGCGCCGTAGGTTGCATTGCCATAGGCAGTGAGCAGGTAGCCAAGCTCGTAATGATCGGGTGTATAATGGCGCAACGAACCGCTGCGAAGCTTCATCCAGTTATAATTACGATTGCCCAGCCACATCGATTTAAATCCGTTATAAAAATGCGGCAACCTTCCCCTGCCCTGTTCGCTCACCAGGGTTTCCTGCCATACAGCATCTCCTTCTAAAAAATAATCAGGGATCACCAGCCCGGTAGCTAATAAACGACCTTCCTGCCCCAGGAAGAAGCCGAATACTTTGGAGAGGCCATTGTAGAAATTTGCCAGTTGCTGCATGTGGCGCACTTCATGAATCACCAGGTTGTCGTCCCAACGTAGGCTGCCAGTAGAAAAATTGTCCTGTTCGGCTGTCATATAAAACTCACTCATCACAGGGGCCATTCGTACATAGGCATTGGAGATGGTGGTTTGATTTTGAAGAATGATGTTCCAGGATCTTGTTTTATTTCCGATGGTTTTGGCTGTGCGTTGGTTCAGCGCTTCCAGCACGCGGCTGATGCGGCTTGCCTGGCTGTCGAGGCCTGCAGGGAAAATGATCGTTCCGCCAGGTTGAACTACCTGTCGCCAACGGATACCCGCCGGGTTACCACCAAATTCCTGGGCCATCAAAGAAACAGGAAGCAAGATCAGCATCATCAAAATGCTTCTTCTAAGGTTTTGCTGCATGAAATAAAGTTAAGTATTCCATTCGGCAAAGCATTTCTGGTTCAATAGAAATTGTCAGGTTTCATGTGGAAGCATTTTTTTTGAAACACAGAGAAACGAAGGCACAGAGGCACAAAGAAAACTTAAAGAAATACATTTTAAAACTTCGTGTCTTCGTGACTTTGTGCCTTCGTGGTTCAATAAAGATATCAACCTACAAACTATACACATACGTTGAGAACTTTAGCGGCTTAGTCACTGGAAAATGCTGGTCAATCTGTTTATCTTGCGTGCAAAACTAACTGCATTGAAAATAATTGCTCCTACATTAATATTGCTCTGTCTTTTTTGTATGAACGCAGAAGGCCAGCTACTCAAGACTGTCATACCTGGAACGAATACCGGCTTTACTGAAAATCTTGAAAAGATCGTGCAGGATTACCGGAACAATTATCGTCGTATTCAAGGCAAGAAAATTCCCGGACAAACCGATATGGACGTATATCAATCAACCGTAAACTTACCGGGTTGCAGCCAGGCTTTGATCCTGCGGTTTCGATCTAAACAGGATACTACGGCCGGTTGGCAGGGAACGATGTATAGCGGGGAACAATATAAAGAAGCATTGAAAATATACAAGAGTACCTGCAAGCAGATAAAAGGGTGCCGGGTAAATATACAGGGCAAGGGAGCAGGCGTATTTAAAGGAACAATGGAAACTCCGGATGAGAACGTACGCTTTGCCGGTAGTTCATTCAAACTTGATACGGAGGATAAAGCTTACCGTGACTATTATGCAGAAGTGGAGCTCGTGAATACGGGCATGGAATCGTGGGAAGTTCATTTGAACCTCCAGTACAAGAAAGATGACGCATCGGAATATTAGTATCGAATGCGTTGCGGCTGATGCTGCGGGTGCATTTTAAGGGAGATCACCCTTCCTCCTTTTTGTTTCTTTTCTCCAAAACTTTTCAGCCAGGTAACAAAGCTGCTCGACATGATCCTCATCTGCAATTGCAGGAAATAACGGAAATAGATCAGATGCATGATATTGGTTTTTTGTGATGGATATGATTTTAAAATACCGGTTACAGCCGTTAAAACTGTAACCGGCAAATGTTATGATCAGGCCCTGATGCCCACTTTATAGGCGAGGCTGAAATATGAAAAACAATCTCCCTTTTGGTTATCAGGTGTAAATTCCCATTCCTGCCCGGGACTAAAAGGCGGCTGTTTGGCACTTCCTGCAGCTTCACCTACCCCGATGTATGAATCCTGGCTATCGAGCCTGAATCCATAATATTTGCCTTTATCGAGGCGCAAACCCGGCATATTAAATGCCACCCATTTTCCACAGTCGGCTTTTTGAAATTCTACACTGGCCGATCCCAGCGCCGGGCCCCAACTCCTTGCCTGCGGATCAAAATGATGCAGGGTCATGACTACTTTTCCAGGGTCGGACACGATATTTGAAAATATTTCGATCACTTGCAGATCGCCCTCGGCATTGGCGATAAAAGTTTGTCCCCTGGCAATGGTTTCTTTTTGCCCGGGTACATGGCCGATCCATCCGGTTGTGTTGTTGGCAACCTGCTCCGCAGCTTCCTGCAGGGCAGTCTTCTTGTTGTTAATCATAGTTAGCAGTTTTTAGGTGTTTAAGCTTGGGTGTTTATTGGGTCATGGTATATAACAGTATTTTGTTTAATTTATTGTATACCGTGAATCTTATTTATATAACCAAATGCCGGCTAATCTACGCAGGTTTATTTTCTGATAAGTGCCAGGAAATCATTAAAATAGAAAGGAAGTCTGCAATTTAAAGGCAGATGGTTTCGGCCCAGGATTGCAGGACCTGGAGAATGGAGAAGCTTAAAGGAATATTATTTCTAACTGACTAACAAGGAAGGGCTGTAAACGTGCAACGCAGTTTTTCGGTAAAGCGGGGCTTGGCTCCTTCAACTTTTTCTGCTTTGAATAATATCCAGTAAATGCCTTTTTGATGATATACCTGGATGATCATTTCGGGTACCGCGTCATTGTCGAGGTCGCCGGCGAAGATGACCGTAGGCGGATATTCTGCGTCTAAAGCCGTGCGATTGAGGTGTTGGGTGCTGTCTTTGTAGGTTAGCATGATATCCATGCTGTCGTTGGCTACTTTGTTTTTCTTCAGTGAAAGCACATAATTTTCACCTGCGAGCTGTATATTGATCTTATCGGAAGCGGCTAAAAATTGGTTGGTTGATAAAACAGCGCTTGTAACAGATGGTTTTTCTGCAAACAATTCAGCAGAAAGGATGGGCACCATCGGGTCGTCGATGCCAGCCACTTTTATATAGGTAACTTTCTTTCCCAGGCATTCGTCGTTCACCAGCTCGAAACCAGGGATCACTTTGCGCAACACGCCACGGTTTCCTTCTCCAACGATCATGTAAAAAGTCTGTTTACGCCAGTTTGGATCCATCTTTTCTACATAATGGTTCTGGTGAAAGAACACAGGTTTTTTCGGCGTTTGTTTGGTTTGAGCAGTTGCAAACAGTCCTATGAATCCAATAGAAATGGCAAGTAAAACAATATATTTCATAATTACATTTATTCGATTTTAATCAGGTTCCGGGCTCTAATATAATCATAACTATTTATACCACGAATGGTACCGGCCCAGTTTGATTTATTACATGAGTATACACAAATCATTAGCCTGTATTACAAGAAACACTACAAAACAGGTTTGTCCTTCCATTTACATTTGAAAAGATTTACATACCTATAAATTACCGGTTTGAGTTATTCACAATTTTTAAGGATGGCACATTTATTGACAAAATACGGATACGCTAAACCTTTGTCAAACATGCTCCCAGGGCTGTTTTCAACCAACTCATATCTAAACTGGCCGTCATATATCAGGCCTAAGCAAGTACGTCTTTTTAACCAGGCGAACTTAACGGGTATGCTGCAATGCTGCTTTCATCAACAACTGGCCCGCAACATCCCCGACCTGGACTTGCGCATCCAAACAAACAAATTCCAGTTTAGCTGAATCAGCGAATGGAATGTTACCAATCTTTTTGTGCTTAACCTTTATATCCAATTATTATGAAAGACAACTCAAGGGTCATTGTTTCACCACACAGCCTTCCTCAAAATGAGATACTCACGATACGGACGGCCTGTGATTATTTCCCCGACAAAAATTATGTTATCACCGATGAGGGTGGACGCATCATCCGCAAAGGTTCCATTTCCCACGGCATCAATGAATTTAAATTGTGCATGGTAGGCCTGAAAACGGGCGCCTATAGGCTCATCATGGGACAACAGGAAGAAAGATTCAACGTCACCTGAATTTTATTGGTAAGCTTTTTGAAGTATCTCTTTGAAAAGAACCAACATGAATAAACTTGTAAGAGGATTGATAGCAGGCTATGGCGCTAAAAAACTGGGCGGAGGATGCCTGGGAACTGTTTTGATGTTCATTCTCATCTACCTGGCATTGGGCCAGTGCAATTAATGTTTGCAAAGATATGTTGCAAAAAAAATCAATTAAGAGTGGTACAAATTTTTAAATACCAACTTAGTTTATGTACATTCACAAAAAAATTGCTTTATGAAGATTTTTGTAGCCGGCCTACCCTATGACCTTGATGATGCTGAACTGACAGAAATATTTGAAAAATTCGGAACGATCATTTCAGCTAAAGTAGCGATCGACAAAGAAACCGGCAAGAGTAAAGGATTTGGATTCGTGGAAATGCAAAACCGCGAAGAAGCCAAAGACGCCATTGAAAGCCTCAATGATATGTCACTCGGTAAAAAACCATTGGTAGTGAAAGAAGCTGAAGAAAGAAGCGGCCCGCCGAGTGGTGGCGGATTCCGCGGCGGCAACACAGGTGGTGGTGGTGGTTTCAACAGAGGCGGCGGCGGAGGTGGTTATAAACCCCGTGAAGGTGGTGGTGGCTACAACAACGACCGCAACCGTTAATTCCATTCAATACATTTACTGTTTACTCACTCTTACGTACAAACGAATATTGTATGCATTTAAATTATTGCCCTGACCCAACGCAGGCTGAATGATGCATTATCTTTCTTTCCAGATCACTGAATCCCCGGTATGAAATTCGTTGTCTTCCCATAAAGGATTTTCAGGATCACGGATCCATTCTCCATCTACCACAAATTTGTATAAGTGCTTACCAATAGATAGATGCACATTACATTCCCACCCCTCTTCTGTTTTCTTCATCAGTAATTTATCAGGGCTGAAACTGTTGAAGCCCCCGGCAAGGTAAACAGCTTTCGCCTGTTGATACCCTTTCAAACAGAAAGTATGATTCGGTGCGATCACCAGCCATGAATTACCGTCGGCCCTGTTCCTGGCAGTAAATACCGGGTTATCGGGATCGGTCATTTCCTTTCCATCCACCACGAAACGATATTCATAATTACCTGCGCCAATGTTATATGGAAGCATCCAGCCATCCGGGGTTTTGGTCATTAATAATTCATCCTTACGCCAACCATTAAACGAACCAGTGAGCCAGACTTTCTGGGCATCATTAAACCCGTTCAATACAAAAACATAAGGCTTACCCAAACGGATAACAGAATTATATTCACCGTATTCATTTGGTAGCCTGTCTGGATTGGCAGCATCTTCAAACCATCGTCCATCGGCAATAAAACGATAAGTATGTGTGCCCTCGGCAAGGTATAGCGGCAGTTCCCATCCATCTGCAGTTTTATTCATCAGGAGTTCTTTTTCCCGCCAGTCGTTGAATTTACCTGCGATGTAAACTTTTTTTGCATTGGTATGTCCCGCCAGTTTAAACACATGATTGGCTTTGAAGAAAACCGAGTTGGTATTGCCCTGGCCATCATTTTCATTTTGGCGGTTGTCGTTGTCTACCATCCAGTCTCCGTCGGCAATGAATTTATACCAGTATTTACCAGGGGACAGTTTTACATTGGCGATCCAGCCGCTGTCGGTTTTCAACATGGGCAGGTTGTCGGTTGACCAACCATTGAAACTTCCGGCCAGCATCACCTGCCTTGCTTTTTGGTTATTGCGCAGGTAAAAAGTTACCAATGAGTCCTTCACATCAAAAGGCAATTTATTTTTAAAACGGTTGGTGCCATACACGATGTTGCTGTTTTCCGATGGGAACATGGCATCAATGGAAGGATCCTTGCCCGTGAAAATGATCTGCTCTACAAGGTTATTCAGGTCAACCGTACTGAATAAAGGCTTGCTGATGGCAATGTATTTCCGTGCGTTCTTTTCAATTTCCCATCCACGTTTAACGAGGGAATCGGGAATATTCTTTAATAAAAATTCTTTCAGGAACAGGTCATGCAATTCATGAAGATTAATGAAACTGTCGAGCTCCGCAACAGGAATATCGCGACTGAGTTCAATGTACATCTTACCGTCTTTCACAGTATAGATCTTATCAGGAGGCTGGGCACTTGCAGACAGATGCATGCATAGCACAAGCAACAGCAACCCGAGTATTCGGGTAAATTGTTCTTTGGCAATATGGTAAAAGCTTATTTCCATATGTACATCTTACGCTTTACAAAGTTAAACCCAATTTTGTGTAATGACAGAAAATCAAACCCCAGCATTCCATCCAGGCATCGGTCGTATGCAAAACACATTTTTTCCATGTTGGTGATGATCACCGGTAGTTTTCCCATGTCTATGCCGCCAAACTGGATGTTCTTCAGGTTGCCATGTAAGGCTTCCACTTTTTTCTGCCCGGTACCCGATAGCATAACCCTTCCTGTGATGGTTACATTTTCAAATATTTTGTTGGGCAACCGGCTATCCAGCACATTGGATTCGGCGCCGGTATCGATCAGGAACCTAAGTTTACGGCCTTGAAGCTGTGTGTAAGTGATCAGTTTGTTTTCGATGATATCGATCGGTAACGTGTTATAGGCTTCTGAATTTTTTAATTCATCCAGGTATGGACCGGGAGGATCTTTTTTGTTGATCAGGTGAAGATGGATGAGGTTTTTTTCATAATCGATCAGCATTTCAAATCGCTTGAAAAGCTGCAAACCCAGCAGGCCGAGGATCTTGATGCCTTTGCTGTTTTCCAGGTGACCAAGGTTTATCCTGTCGGCATCAATATTATAATAACGGATACCCCCAAACGTAAATAATTTTACCGAGGTAGGATCTACGGAAGATACGCCACCGGTTATGCCCCCCGCATCTTCCTGTGATGCGGCTGTACTGGGATAGCCACGAAAATATGTCATGTTCAGCACCAGGTGGGGGGCGCCGGTATCGAGGATGAAATTGCCTTCCGTAGTATCGGCAATGGCCTTGATGATGATGAGGTTGCCGGCACGATTGAAAGGGATGGTTACGTTTACCGAATCGCTGCTTACGATGGGTTCAGGGAAAAATTGGATGACCGGTTCCTGTTTAACCGTTGTGTCTGGTTTGGCTTTTGTTCCTGGCCGTTCGGCAGCATACAGGTTGGATGCCATTAGCATGAGTAGCAAAAACCAACAGCAACGTTTCTGGAATAACAACATAACCTGCAACCATCGTTAAGTTGTTATAAATGTAAATAAAAAGAATCACTGCCTTTTAAATAAAAGGTATAAACGGAAAGGCAGCTTACCCTGCTGGCAATGAATCAGGATAAGAGATCCCGTTCGTTTGTTGCGAGGAAAACATCCAGTTGCCGGTTGGTATCATTGGCCCATTCCTGCAGGTAATTGCTGTTGATGGGTTCATAAATCCCTTTTTTAGCCGGGTCGGATGAAAGTTCTTTGATGGGCACCAACATGATATAATGTGGTTCCACATATTCGGGATGATGATCCATGGTAAATCCTTTCACCTGCAAATATTTATATCCTTTATTTTCAAGTGCTGCCAGGTGTTGTACGGTAAGGGCTGTTTGAAATTTGAGGTTATCACGGTTTGCATTCGTCATATGGTTCGTTTTTAATAAAACAACGGATGGGGGTATTTGTTTAAAATGTGGGTGAGAACTCCCGAGATGTCAACTCCTGAGATGTCAACTCCTGAGATGTCAACTCCCGAGATGTCAACTCCCGAGATGTCAACTCGGGAGATGTCAACTCCGGAGATGTCAACTCCATTTGTACCTTTACATCAAAAAATGCTGCGCCCAGCCACAAATTCTGATGTTGATTTCATCTTCCAGCTTTACATGCATCCGCTGGTGAACCCATATTTATTATATGAACCGATGGATAAAGATTCTTTTGAACCAATCTTCCTGGAACTTCTTCGCCAGCAGGTGAAATTTGTCTACTGCCAGGATGAAACACCCATCGGCATATGTAAACTTGTTCCCTTTACCCACCGCAGCGCTCATATTGTTTACCTGGGTGGATTAGCCATTCATCCCGATGCCAATGGGCAGGGACATGGAGAGCGCATGATCCGGGAGATACAGGATTTGGCTAAACAGCGGCAATTCCTTCGCATCGAATTAAGTGTAGACGAACACAATGATAAGGCCATCCGGTTATACGAACGATGTGGCTTTCAACAGGAAGGATTTCTTCGTAATTATACGCACCTTAAATCGGAAAATCGTTTCAAAAATGAGATCCTGATGGCTTTTTTATTCTGACAAATGAACATCACATAAAAAAGGGCCTGTAAAAAACAGGCCCTGGTTATAGCAAAATATCGTAATTTATTTTTTGATGAATTTTGTATGGGCTGTATTCCCACCAGGCTCCGTGTAACGCAGGAAATATACACCCGATGCAAGTTTGCCGATGTGTAATGGCGTTACTGTTCTGCCAGCTGTAACGGCCAATGTTTGTTTCAACACGATCGATCCTTTACTGTCGATCACCTGCAGCGTTAGATTTCCATTAAGCTGGCTGTTGTATTCGATATTCAATTGTTCGGCTGCCGGGTTCGGATACACGAAGAACATATTTCCTTTCGATCCCACATTCACCGAAGCGATATTGCTTAATGTAATGCGACCATCAACATCCACCGCTTCTATTCGATAATAGTTCCATCCTTCCAGCGGTTGTGCATCTGTTGCAGGATATTGATTTACCACCTGGCTATTGCCAACTGCGTTTACCCTTCCCAGTTCGTTTGTGAATCCAATGCCATCGGCAGAACGCTGTACATTGAAATGATCGAGTTGTTGTTCCGAAGATGTTTTCCAGGTTAATAAATTCCTGGTTCCATCTTTACGGGCTGTTAACTGCAGGTTATTCACTGGTACCGGGCCTGCCTGTATCACTACGGTTACAATGTTCTTACTGAAATTAGCACAGAAACCGGCAGGGTTGGTAAACACACTGCTCATCAAAGCGCTGAGGTTACCTCCAATATAACTGGCCAATGTACCGATGGTATTGGCATACGACAATCCAAACACAGAATAGGTTCCTGCAGGATACGTTCCGGTGTTGGTGAGATTGGCCGTGGCACTGATGCCTGCAATAACATTGGTTGCATTGTTTACGATCACATAGGCATAATTAAATCCTGCGCCCGGGTTAAAATATGCGGATGTACCAGCATAGATGCTTCCTCCCGCAGGTGATGCCGAAGAAACAGCCACACTATAAGGAGCCGGCAAGGTTGGTTGCGTATTGCTGAAAGTTCCGATTACCAGTACATAAGTTGAACCAACGGTAAGCGCCTGGGTGATAGTTACGCCAACACTTACATTCGGTGCAGTGTAGCTGCCATTAGATCTCAGGAAGTTGGTGCAGGAATTCAGCGGATCGAAACTGTTACTGTACAAGTTCATCACAGTTGGAAATACGCCTGTTAAGGTAAAAGTATAGGTTGCTGAAATGCTCGGCACAAAAGTGTACGCATCATACTTCATTTCATTGGCAAAACCAATACAGGCAGAGGTCGCTGTATTTAATATGGCCAGGTTTGAAGCGGGGTCTGTGCTGGTTAATGAACCCGCAGGAAGGAATGCTGAACTGTATTGCGGACTCAGGCCAAGATTCAGTGACGGATCTCCGGCAACAGCCGTAACGGTTGTGGAAGGTGCCACTACAGCTCCTTCTGCACTACATGCTGAACTGATGGTGATCATGCCAACATTGATGTCGAAGAAAATATTTCCTACCGAACGAACCATGATCCTTCCTTTTGTTGTGGTTGCAGATGGAATGGTAATCACCTGGGTTCCATCATTGGCAGTATTGGTAAGTAAGGTATATGGGAATGTTAATCCTCCATCAACAGATAATAAAATGTCTACATTGGCTACATTGAATGGCGCTGCCGTTGTGCCGGCTACCGTCCATGTGATGGTGGCCGTATTACTACCATTTGCTACCCAGTTGGTGGCTACTGCCTGGGAAGTGACATTGAATGCTGTAGCTCCAACGGTTGTCACTTTCATTTGTGTATAACAAACACCTCCTCCACCAGAGCGGTTATCCCTGGCTGTTAGCCTGAAATTAATATCTCTTGCATACGACGGCAATATCTCACCAATAGTGGTGGTATTATTGGCCAGGTCTGTCATGCTGGGAAAAGATCTCGATCCCGAGGTGGTGGGTGCAAAAGAACGGAACAAAGGCGCTGCCCCGGTTGGTAGATTCCAATCGCTAAAAGCGCCGCCTACGTCGATCTGCTCCCAGCTATATGTTAAGGCGTCGCCGTTGGCATCAGTTGCCGACCCGGTAAGTGTAAACGGAGTGTTGATCGGAATTGAATAATTTGATACTGCATTTACAACCGGCACCGAATTTCCGGTGTTGGTTTGGGTTCCGCAGGTTGAGCCGTTACCCGAACGGGTAAATGTGCCGATCTGGTTAAAACTGATGGCGTGAAATTGTGGATCACTGTGTAATTGTACATCATTGGCCGCACATATCCCTGCATACGCCATGATGGTTGTTCCACTGCCTGGCTCAGCGTTGGATGAATTATCTCCAGTAAGGTTACAGTTACCCGTAGTTGCATTAAAAGTATGTTCTCCACCAAACTGGTGCCCCATTTCATGGGCTACAAAATCAATATCATATCCATCCCCGGTTGGTGTTGGAGTACCTGTAACACCTCTTGCTTTACTACCAGCCGTACATACACAACCAAGTTGCGCATAGCCACCACCGCCCGTACTGAATGTATGGCCGATATCGTAGTTGGCCGCACCGATGATGCTGTTGATCACCGATTGGCTTTCATTGATCAATGTTGTTGGAATACTATTCCCTGTAAAAAGATCTGTACCTGCATTCAGGTATTCGATGAGGTTATTATTGGCAATTAACACCAGTCGTACGGCTACTTCGGTTTCAAACACACCGTTCACCCTGTTAACGGATGTAACGATCGCCGAATGTAATAAAGGTGCAGTAGTACCTCCTACCGCTACCGCGTATTCGCCGGTACAGGCAACTGCCAAACGATAAGTACGCAATTGAGTACCGAGGCATGGTCCACCTACAGGTACAGAGGCCGCGGCCTGGTCACCACGGTTTCCATCATCTGCTGGCAATACACCAAATTCAACAAATGGCTTTGGCGCAAGGTCTTTTTTGAAATATGAAATATAATGGGTCTTGGATCCGCGTGCATAAGGATCGATCCATACAGAACCACTTATTGGCGAAAGGATCATGGCATGAAATCCAAAATCTGTCCAGTCAATTTTTATAGTTGCTGTGCGATCTTCAATACCCTGTCCATTGTATGTCCTGATATTGGGAAATTTTTCCTGCAGGCCAGGTTCCATCATGCTGTATTCAACAATGTTGAAATGCATCATCTTTCCATCGGGCATCGGGATACCAATGACAACTGGATTAAAAGTGGCAGCAGCCGTGAATTCAAAGGGTGCCGACTTTAACTTGTTTAACAATTGAAGCGTATCCAGTTCGAGTACCCGGTACCGTTTGGGGATGATCACCCGGGGAAACTGGCTTGATTTAGCTGAAGCTTCCGGAACATCTTTCCAGGTTTTGTCCTGGGCTTGAATTTGTGAGAAACTCAGCAGGAATAATACAGTAAAAGCTGCTTTGGTAAATTTTTTCATGAAAGATAATTAATCGGCTAAGTTCCCGAATTTTTCGGGTTCAGGCAAAAAAAAGGGTCATATTAACGTCCTGATTGCGATAAAAGCCTTGTGTAGGCATTCTCAGGAGCTTTATAAAGAAGAGATTAGCTATGTCCTGGTAGGCATTACAGATCCTGGTGGAGTTTCAGTAATTTTTTTGATGTCCTTAATTTCCATGATATGACAAGGAGTTCTTTCAACGATTTCATGGATACGCCTGGAAGATGTATTAATAAGATGGGATAATTTTTGTAATGATCGGTATAGAAAAACAAGTCGGGATCCGATTCGATCCATGCATCCCTGTCATCATTATAAACCACGAGCGTTTCCCCGTTTTCCTGTATGCGGGTAAAGAATTTTTTACCGGTATAACAGGCCGGGGTACCATGACAAATCTGTTCATGGGTTTCTGGTAGCGACAATGCAAAAGATCTTACTTTTTCCCAATACCTGGAAGTAGCCTGTATCATACAATTATTTTGCTTTTGCGAAGATCATGTCGGCAAGATTCTGATCACGCTTATAAATGTCGTTCCTGAAATTCAGCTTCCCTTTTCTGTCTACCCAGGATGTAAAATAAACGATGAATACCGGTATGGGCTTTTTCAAAGTAACGCTTTGTTCTTTGCCCGCATTCATGGCAGTGGTGATTTTTTCATTGGTCCAGCTGGTATCATTACGCAATAAATAAGCAGCCAGTTTTTTAGGTTCCGCAAGCCTGATACATCCATGACTGAACGCCCTTAGGTCTTCATTGAACAATGATTTCGACGGAGTGTCATGCAGGTAAATGCTATGGCTATTGGGGAAGAGGAATTTTACCAGCCCAAGGGAATTGTTGAGTCCGGGTTTCTGGCGAACATTGCCTCCATTCCATTCCATGTTATGTCGGGCCAGGTAATTAGGATTGCGGCGTATGCCAGGCAATACTTCTTTTTTAAGAATACTGGTTGGAATGTTCCAATACGGACTAAATACAATGTACTTCATATCACCATTAAAAATAACGGTCTTGTTTTGATCTTTACCCACCACCACGTTCATACTAAACACGATACTGTCGTTTTCATAAGCATACAAAGTGTAATCGGGAATATTGACCAGGAGATAATCTCCTTCTACTTTTACCGGCACCCACCTGCTGCGTTCCATATTCACAATGATCTGCTGGATGCGCTTTTCCACGGGTTTATTCATTTCTGATATAAGCGTTGCCGTTAGGATACCATCCTGTTTATATCCCAATCGTCTTTCATAATCTTTGATCGCCAAAACCATTGTTGAATCGAATATTGCAGATTGATTATCGGTGGCCAGGTCGCCGTTGATGAAGAGATGGTTGCGAACTTTTCTGATCAGTTCAGAAGAATCGCCGGCTCTGTAAGTTTTCTTATCTGCCGTTATCGTTGGCCATCCCCCATTTGCCTTTATGGCGTTGTATTTTTTGAGATAATCTTTCAAAAGGTTATACTGGCGGTAAACAGGTTCATTGGCCAGGATGTTTTTACCGGAGATCAGTGAATCGAGTAATTCTGCATAGGAAGTTTGTTTGCGGGGCAATAACCATTCCATAGCCTTGGTTTCTTTTTCGCTCATTCCATTCCATACAGTATGGGAATAATGCAGGTATTGAGCCGTGAGCATGAGATCGAGCATGGCAGAAGCAGTTTTGGTTTCCATATCAGCTTCCATTAATCGGGTGAATTCTTTTTTATAAGGAATGGTATCCTTTACGCCCTCTTCCGCAATATTCTGCAGCCTGTTATATAAATTACCTGCCGGTTCTATCATCCCTTTGTCATTAAACCAGGCGTAGGAGAAATTTCTTTTCTGGTAGAAGCCGGTTAATTCTGCCTTGAATTCATTCATTCCCGGAAAACTGTCGAGGAAGCGGGTGAGCATAGTACTATCGAAACGTAAATTGGTTGGCTGGCTGAAACCTCCTGGAATGGTTTTATCTGGCCTTCCCGAAACAGGGATAGTATCTGATAAAACCACTTTTGATTGATTATTGGCTGCATCACTGCATCCAATATGTATGCAAACCAAAAAAGTTAAAGCTGTAAGGATTATAAACCGATTGAACATGATGATTTCATTATGTTGTTGAAATTAATCAAAAAATACCAGCCGGGATCGAAGCAGTTCATTTGCAGGTAAAAGCATCTATCCATTTCATCACTTCTGCACCCTCCTCCCCGCTGCATGGATTTACTGCGGTTCCCCTGAAATAATTTACAACCATTTCGATCATCGGTAGCTGAACATGCTGAAGCTCTTCGAAATGGCATATTTCATCCGGCCCATTTCGGGTAACCGTAACCGTTTTATTTTCAAAAACGCCGAAACGAATGCTGCCTTGCGAACCAATGATCTCAAATGAATCTGTTTCCAACAAAGTATCCTGATCATAACGCCATGTTCCTGAAAACCTGATATCATCTTTCAATTGAATTTTTCCTGATACAAAATCATCTGCGCTGTACAAACCAGCCCTGTTTCCCGATATGGTATCAACAGGCATTCCATTTCCAAAAAAATAATATACAAGGTCAAGCTGGTGCGGAGCAATGTCGTGAAACAACCCGCCCCCGCTGATGGAAGGGTTTACCCGCCACGCAGTTTTTTCAAGTTTAAGCGATTCAGGACTAAGCGGTTTGCGTTGATACAGTAAATTCACCGAGTTAATGCCACCAATAGAATTTTCATCAAGCATTTTTTTAATGAACCGGATCCTTTCATGACCTCTTCGGTAGTGCGCCACCGTTAGCTTCACGTTTTTGTCCGCTGCTAAAGCTGCCAGGTGCATCGCTTCTGCTGCATTCATGGCCATTGGCTTTTCTACATAAACGGGCTTACCCGCTTCAATGGCCATTTGGGCATACCTTCTATGTGACGACGGTGGTGTAGCAATATATACTGCATTTACTTCTTCGTCAAGTACCAGTTGCTCGGCATCTGTATACCAACGGGCAACCTGGTGACGGGCTGCATAATCTGCTGCTTTTGCAGCATCTCTTCGCATCACCGCCACCAACTTCGAATACGGTATTTTATTAAATGCGGGGCCGCTTTTCATTTCGGTAACATCTCCACAACCGATAATGCCCCAGCGAATAAAATCAGGTTCATGCATCACTGTAAAAAAATTTCTACAAGATAATATGAAAAAAGCCACAACGCATGCATTGTTTTTCTAATGCCTGGCCGGGAAAACCGACGTTTATTTACAACGTTAAATAAATCTAAACCTTTTAAAAACTAAACAGGGAAATACGGCAGCGCTGTTCTTTTCCAAATCAAAAATCCATGCTTATGAAAACTCATTTTTACGCTCGGGCTTTAGCTTTTCTATTATTACTATTTATTTGTACGTTCTCAACCCAGGCACAATCCTATACTGCCAACTTTTCATCGGCGCCGTCATTTACCAGTTATCCTGGCATGCCTTCCTGGATACAAACAGCCGAAATTACCCTTGGTGGTGTAGCCTACCAGGTGATCAATTCCGGCAATGGCGGTTGGGCACATTCTGCAACAGGTGGAAATGGCAACAGTGCTAATATTAAATATGTGACTGCAGCTACTTCTATTATTACCATCAAAAGGACAGACAACGCCAATTTTACTTTCTACGGTGCCTGGTTAAAGTATACCAATTACACTTCGGGGTATACTGCCCCCTGGCTTACGGTAACGTATAATGGTTCAACTGCTTCTGCCGAAACCTATGGTGCAAACACTACCGTGGCACTAACGACTACTGCAGTGGTATCATCTGTAGATATCATGATATCCGGATTAAATACCCTTTATTTCGATGACCTCATTGTTGGCCCGGCACCTCCAACTGTTTCAACCAGTTCCATCAACCAGTTTACACATAATTCACTGTTGGCAGGCGGTAACGTTAGTTCCGATGGCGGATCATCGGTTACCGAACGTGGTGTGGTATATAATACTACCGGCACACCAACTATTGCCAGTAGTAAAATCGTCATTGGAAGCGGAACAGGTTCATTTAGTCAATCTGTTACAGGCTTATCAGCTGGTACTACTTATTATATTCGTGCGTATGCCACCAGCTCGGTAGGTACAGGTTATGGCAGCCAGCAAACGATAACAACCGCAGCAAATTTTGTGCTGGCACAAACGCATAAGTTTAATTCAAGTTGGATAACAACTGCCACGCAGAACAATCCGTTTACTAAATATGTGGAAGGCTGGGAAGCAAAGGCTACAGGTACCAATTCTGGTTTCGTATCCATCATACGCATCACGGGTATTTCTGGCATTGCTGCAGCGGGCGAAGGAGCAGCTTCGCTTCGTGTCATCAGCATCAATGCGGGTGAAGATCTTGTGAATGCCAGTTATAAAGTGTACGATGGACGTGCATTTGACCTGGAGAGTTTAAAATTCAAATACCTCACCAAGATCGCAAATACTTCTTTTGGTACCATCACCGTTACGGGCTATAAAAACGGGTCAGCTGTCACCGGCGCTGTTGCCACCGCAAACAATATTGCCCAGGCAACTGCAGGTTCTTATGCTTATACAAAGATCGACATGACAGGAAACAATAACTTCAACGACGTAGATCAATTCATCATTACGGCATCTAATTCTTCAAACGGTGCCAGGCTCAGTGCCATCGACCTGGATGAACTGGTGGTGCAGGATGTAGCCGTGATGCCTGCACAATATACCGAGCCTTTTGAAACTTTCACCCAAAACCAAACCAGCTTTACCAGTAACGGCTATCCGTTTACGTTAGCGCCTTCCACAGAATTCATTGTTGACAGACTGCCTACCTGGGGATATAACAGCAGCAACCAGTACCTGAGCAACCTCACGAATACCGGTGCAAGTGTTTACTCCATGAAAACTACGAACAGCACACAGTTTACGGTGAAAAGCATCTGGCTCTACCCTTCTTCTGATATGGGCAATAATCCCACAAACAATGGAGATGTTACCATCGTGGGTAAGAAGAATGGAGTGGTGCAGTTTACCAGACTCGTTCCTGCAGCGTCGTTCAATGGTACATTGGCCAATGTAGTGAACCGCGGTTTTACCTTCATCGATTTCAGCGCCGGTTCCGATTACAGCAATACCAATATTGATGAGCTGGAATTCACCCTTGCAGCTCCATTGAATTATTTCGCCCTCGACAATTTCAGTTTTGCGGATGCAAACATTGTAATGCCCCTCAACCTGCTGCAATTTGCTGGCAGAATGAGTGATCATCAAAGCCTGCTGTCGTGGGAAACTTCCGGTGAAATGCGCATGTTGGGTTACAGTATTGAACATTCTACCGACAACAGAACCTTTAACCCGGTTGGATATGTACATGCTACCAATAACGCTACCGGCATCAACCAGTATACCTTCCTTCATAAAGAACCAACTGCAGGTAAAAATTATTATAAATTAAATATTACGGACATGGACGGAAAATCAAGTGCAAGCAAAATCATCATGTTGCAAACCGATGGCTTCGTTTTACCGGTACTGTTATATCCCAATCCTGTTACCGGCAACAGTTTATTCATCGATCTGCGCAACCTGCCAAAAGATCCTGTAGGATACCGGATTTATGACCAGGCAGGCAAAAAAATATTAGCAGGATTTATCACGAGAAGAAACCAGGAGTCTTCTGTAAGCGGGCTTCCTGATGGAATCTACTATATCGAATTAAGCACGGGAGAATCAGGCAGGTTTATCAGAAAGCAGTAAATCCTGACTGAAAATAAAACGCCCCGTATTCATACGGGGCTGTTTTATTTTGAAAAATCCAGATCAGAAATTTATTCCAAGTCCAACTTTGAATCCGCGGTTATATATGTCCATGCTTTTACCTTTATCTGCCTTCATCAATCCGTAATCATACGAGGCTGATACGTTCAGTCCATTGCTGAAAGCGTACCCTACTCCACCTGTTAGTGCAGCATCCCACCTGTTGAACTGGCTGGTTGCATCCATTTTACTATTGAGCAGGTTAATGCCGAGTAAGCCGGCTGTTGTTCTGAGGTCCGATTTCAACAGGTATGAAACCTGTGGACCGGCGAAAAGTTGCAACCCACTAATGTTTGCTTTAAGCAGAACCGGGATATCAATGTACTGCGACTGCAACTGTGCCTTAGCGTTAGCACCCAGGAATTCAAGTCCCTTTACATTCAATGCGCCTTTGAGTTCATATCCCTTTTGAGAGAAATATATACCTGGTTCTATCGACAATACATTGTCCATAGGAATATTGGCATTCACACCGCCGAAGAAGCCAGTGCGGCTGCCGGTTGTAACCATGCCGTTGGTATAATCGAGCAGTCCGTTAAGGCTTTTCACTGCATCGCCCTGCATCGTAGATACGGTCATGCCGGCTTTTACGCCGAATTTGATTGGTGACTGGGCCATGCTTCCTGTTGAGATGGCCAGTAAACTGAAGAGTAAAATTTTATTTTTCATACTATTGATTGATCCGGGTTTTTCAGCCGTTCATGTGTATGAGAAAGGAATTTGTGCAAATGGATTAATGCACATACGATAAGTTTTTGTTAAAGCCTTTTTACCTGGGAACTGCGCCTACCCTGGCCTTCCGGAATTATGGATAAAAGGGCATGCATAAAAATTGTACTGATCCTGGAGTAAAACAAAAAATCAAACTTCGCCATGAATGATTTTTCACTTTCTTTGCAGCTGCATGTCACTATACATTTCATCCCTGAATTCGGGCAGTAACGGAAACTGTTATTACATTGGTAACGATACCGAAGCGGTATTGGTAGATGCCGGTATTTCCTGCAGGGAAACTGAAAAGCGTATGCGATTATTGGGACTGGATATGCAGAAAGTGAAAGCCATCTTTATTTCACATGAACATTCTGATCATATCAAGGGATTGCCCGTGATCGCTGAAAAATATAAACTACCGGTTTACATCACAAATCTTACGTTGAAGCATAGTTGCCTTTCTCTGAACAGGGAAAGCGTTGCTGGTTTTAGTGCCCATCAGCAAATTAAGGTAGGTGGATTAACAGTGACTGCATTCCCTAAAGCACATGACGCATCAGATCCACATAGTTTTATCATTTCATACAATGGTGTTACAGTGGGTGTATTTACCGATATCGGTGCCTGCTGTAAACAGGTTACCCGTTATTTCAACCTATGCCATGCAGCGTTCCTTGAAGCCAATTATGATGCAGACATGCTTGATAAGGGTCATTATCCTTACCACCTTAAGAATCGCATCCGTGGCGGCATGGGACATCTATCCAATAAACAGGC
>JAKQKY010000120.1 GCA_029560415.1 Bacteroidota bacterium
TGCTGAGGATCACCTCCCGCCATTGGAAATTCGTCCATGTGCCCGTCCATTTGCCACATGGCCCAAAGCCTGTCGGCATTGCAGTGCAGCATGTAAAACAAGGGATCGAATGAAGACACTTTTGCATCCGTCATGTGTCCAACGGCGTTGCCTACCCACGGGTGCATGGCATTGTGCATGATGGTATGCGGATCCACCAGTCCTTCCCCGGCCTCGAGAGCAGCCTGGAAAGAAGGATAATCAGGCATCGCAAGACATTGTCTTATTTCATTGGGTGATGGAAGTGCGCCCAGGGAGCGGAAACTTCTTTTCAATCCTCCAGCACTTGCGGTGGGAAACATGGCTGGTAAACGCCATCCGGGTAAAGCTGCAGGCCACCAGGCAGGTAAGGCGGTGGCATTGGCAGGCATGGCCGGTACACCCCCTGCTGCCGGCGTGGCTGCAGAACCCGGCCTGTTATAAGCAAAGTAGCCCTGGTTTACAATATTTGCCGTGGCTACGTCACCGTTAGGACCCATAAATGATGCCACCGTGAGTGTTGCCGGATCGGTCCAGTCCCAGTAGGGAATAGTAGTCCCGGGTACATAGGTCTGCAGTTGCAGCTCAAAGCGGTACAAAAAATACCGGTGCCAGCTTAAAAAGCCATAGGCTCCAATACCGCCATGTCCAAAATTGACATTGGTAAACCCTCCTGGTGCGTTGGCGTTTTGAATTTTTGCATGCACTGCCACGTATTCATCCCAGCGGCTGTACCGGTCTGCTGCAGGTGCGGCAGGGTTTACAATATCAGCCTTCATCAGTACGCAGGCCCTTACATAGTTTTCCTTTTCAATTGCTGACAGGAATTTTGCATTTTTCCTTACTCCCATGATACAAGATTTTTAGATAGTTTAAAAATACTTTGACACTGTCTTAATCAATCAAGCGGCTAAGCCCTACCGTTAGTTTCTGTAAAAGACGGTGTTAACGCTGTGAAACAAAAAATACCGGAGTAACAGAGGAGGGAATTTTACAGGACAGGATGAATTAAAGTGTCAAGATAAGCGGTATATTTTATATCTCATAGTTTTAATGGCATGTAAATATCCTTATAGGTAAATGTGCAGCCATGCCGTATTTTTACTAGCAACCTGGTTCAAAAATGTATTATAGTGATGTGACTTATGAGAGGAAATCATCATTTAGCCTGTAAAATGCATTTCAAAGAAATGCCATGCCAGCTGCGTGGGCTGTAAGCTTTATCAACTGCAGGAAACCAGCTGATGCCCATGGCGGTCTTGTTGTACGTTCTTAAAACTAAAAATAGTTTGCAGGGTGCAACGATAAACGGCCTGTTACTGAATGTATATCAGTAACAGGCCGGTAATATTATTGACCAATAAAAAATTAAAATACTTTATCCTTATCCATTTCCTCATTCTGTGATGATCTCTCCCTGTTGCAATACTTTGTATCAATATAATTGTACAGTTTTTTTCTTGTTTGCGGCTTGCGTTCAGGGTTCAATTTTTTGTCTTTTCCTACAGTTGAAAAGGAATAGTTGAAGAAGTTTGGCTGCTGCATAGTTTTCTTTTTTTAAGTGTACTTTTTAGTGTTCCTGACATTTCGCAAATGCAATGCCAGCCCGGAATCACGTATAAATGACCGGCATATACTCCTGTTCATATCCCGGCAATGGAAATTTATTCCACAAAAAAGAAAAGCAGCGGCAACAGGTACACAGCTAAACGGCCGCTGTAAGGCGGCAGGCGCTGGCAGGTATTTTGAAATAGAAACAGGCTGTTCGCTGATAGCGGCAACGCCATTAGAGTACAGCAGTAGCAATCAATTAAACACTAAACAATGAAGTTTTTACAGGTATCATCCGGGTTTACATGGAAAGAATTATTACTGGGAGGGGAGAACTGGAGTTTTCTTCCCGAAACCGCTCTTCGTACCCTTATTATGTTCGTCATTATACTCGTTGGGCTCCGGATTTTAGGCAAGCGTGGTGTAAAGCAGCTATCAGTATTTGAGTTGGTGGTTATTATTGGTCTTGGTTCCGCAGCCGGTGATCCTATGTTTTACAAGGATGTAGGAATATTACCGGCTTTGGTTGTGTTTACATTGGTGATATCTGTATATATGATGATTACCTGGTTTATTGGGAAGAATAAAAATTTTGAACAACTGGTGGAAGGTAAGCCGGTATGCCTGATACAGGATGGTATGTTTGCCATTGATAATTTTAAAAAAGAACCACTTGGCGAAGACGAATTTTTTTCGGAATTGCGGATGAAGGGAGTATCACAGCTTGGACAGGTAGAGCTGGCGATAGTGGAAAGTTGCGGTGGCATCAGTGTGTTTTACTATGCAGATGATGAAGTGAAATATGGTTTACCTGTACTGCCCGGATCATTGGAAAAACAACACAAAATAATTACAGAAACGGGCTATTATTCCTGTGCATTTTGCGGCTATACCAAACACATGATGCCCTCCCAGGAAGCCATTTGCGCCAGTTGCAAAAAAACAAGCTGGGTACGGTCGAGTAACCAGCAACGTATCAGTTAATATTCGTTTACCCGTTCCTTTTAGTACCCGGAACAGTATCGTATGATGAAGGTTTTGGAACCGGTGCTACCGGTGTCAGGGGTTTGCGTTTACCCGTTGTATCCCGCCATGGTGTTGCTGCGGGAATATCAGCAGGCTGTTCATATTGTGGCGGGTTGGTTTGACCACTGGTTGGATTGTCAATAGGATTCGTAGTGGGCGGCGGTACCGGCGTATTGGGAAAAGGCTGACTGCTGATCGGTTGCTGCCGGAAGCCTTTAACAGTATCTGTTCGCTGGCTCCAGGCACTTGCAACAGGTTTTTTAAAAAGGCTGAAAGTATCTACAGGCGATTGTGCAACAGACGTGGAAATGGTTCCGGCAATAAACGAAAGAAGAATGATCGTTTTCATGATACAGAGTTTTTGAGTTGTATATGCTGAGAACATTTACCATGCCATTAAAAATTTCGAACAAATGCCAAAAGGAATGACGGTACCGGGTAAATATTGCACAGGCCTTTCATCTTCCTGTGGCAGATTTTCCCGGTTATTGCACTCCAGGCCGTGAAAATATATTAGACAATGCGGGCATAAGCTTTGTTTTAAAGTTTGCAAACATAAAAAGATGAAAAAAATATTTGTAACCGGCTTCATTTTATTTTCCTTAGTTTTTTGCACTACTACTGCTTCTGCTCAGGATAGTACCACTACAGGACAAAAAGTAAAGAAAGCCGTAAAGAAAACAGGAAAGGCGATTGGCAAAGGAGCAAAAAAAGTGGGGAATAAAACAGCTGAACTGGTATCGAAGGGCAGTTCGGAAGTAGTTGATAAAACTTATGATGGCAAAACAGGTCCTGATGGACAGAAGATTTTCATCACCGATAAATCAGCGTATTACTGGGTGGATGAA
>JAKQKY010000121.1 GCA_029560415.1 Bacteroidota bacterium
GCTTGCTTTTGAAACCCTTTGTTATAAACATACGCCTGCCATCAAAGTGGCATTGGGTATACCCGGCATTTACAGCGAACAATCTTCCTGGAAAAAAGTAAAAGACAGCAAAACAGGCGGCTCACAAATAGATATGGTGATCGACAGAAGGGATCATACGATCAATATCTGCGAGATAAAATTTTACAATGCGCCCTTTCATATTGATAAGAAATATGCAGCCGCATTGAATCAAAAACTACTGGCTTTCCGGGAGCAAACCAAAACAAGAAAACATGTTTTTCTAACGCTTATCAGCACTTTTGGTATTCATAAAAATGAACACAGTATCGGCCTGGTGGATAAAGAAATATTGATGGATGATCTTTTTATAAAATTCAGTTATGACGCCTGATCATCTGGAGCCAAATCTGGTAAAAATAGGGCGATTTGGCTGTGGATAGTTTTTACAAACCTTGCCTCCTAGAAGCTTTTCAATCTTATATCAACCTTTTTATCTGAACTTTAAAGGACTTTGAAACAGGTCTGTTATTGCTGAAAATCTTATCATATATATATGATGCAGCGGTTTGTAAAGTATTTTACGATCCTGGATAAAACCTCACTCCGCTGTCACAACATTTAAATTCATTTTAGTTTTGATTGCAAACATTCAGTTATTCTTTTATTATATTAAGGCGAGCACCGCTTAATACCATAACAAATCCACCTGGTGCTACTTTCAGGGATTTACATTCCGGGTTCTCTATATTAACGATAATATCATGGGACACTGTTAGCTCTGTTTGCCTATCTGGAACCTGGTTATTGCTCCAGATTGAAGGGTCGTCCCAATTGCCCGCCCTGATTGAAAACACGTTGCTTTTATTTAAGGGGCCGCCATTTGCTGTTATACCACCACCTCCCCCAGTAACATCGCCGGTTACTTCAAATTCAGCCATGTGTATGCCGCCTCCAAGGTTTTTATACTTCCACGTATTATTGGGGAGGTTGATGCCCTCCGTATGAAGCAAACTTTGCAGTCTCGTCGTTTCATAAAAGTTTAAGGCCGGATTGGCATCGGGGCTGTTTAATGTGTAAAAAACAAGTTTTTTATGTCCCGCAGGGTTATTAGGAACAGCAATATTTAAATCGTAAGGTATATCAGCATTCAGGTCATACAAATCTTTGTCTTTGTAATAAAAACGAATACCTACTGGCGAAGTTGGTTGCTGTGCGAATTTAACCTCCCAATATCTGCTCATTGCCCAAAATCTTGTAGATAATAATGAAGGGTTTTGTACCTCATTCCCAGTAAGCGACAAAGCGTAACCAACAGACACTTTTAAAGTATTATCTGAAAAATAACCAATACCATTATTATTTTTCTTTATACTAAGGAGTAACTTATCATCGTGATGTGAAGGTGTTCCGTTTTTATTGAAGAAATGTATCCATTGCCCATCATCACAAGTATCGTCGGCTGCTGTTAAATTGAGGAAAGGTTCTGGGACCCTAAATAACTGGGGAATCGGATTACTGATAGCTACATATTCCGGGTTGGTGCTGGTAACTTTAACTCTGTAAGCATTGCTTAAAGGCAACCCGCTTGGTATAGTAAAGAAATAAAGGGGGCTGCCTTCATCGCCGGGCATATGGGTATTAGTTTGTACAGGCGTTTCGCCCACGAAAGTAGGGGTGTTGAAACTACCAAACTCGTCACTCAATTCAATAACGAACTTATTACTTACAGGTATATGGGAATAATGGATATCTGAACTAATATAGATCTCTAATATTTCGTAGCAAGAATCCAAGAACTTGGCTGTTACAGTTACATTCTTTTTATAGTTCGGCCGTTTCATAAAGGCAATCCCGTTATCTGTTGCAGCCCATATCCCCCCCCTTAGAGTATCTATGCAAATACCCCGGATAAAATTTGATGGCAATCCATCCCTGGTTGTATACCGTTTAAACCTTGCTTGTGATAAATCATTTAGCCCCAAACCACTATAAACCACTAGACCGCTATCCGTACCAATATAAACGCTATCCTTATCACCGACTATTGCTCCAGGTGAAACTATGGTTGGATATGGAAAAATTTTCGGGTAATTAATATTGGCCCACCATGTAGAAGGCGATGTGTTTTTATATATTAGCCCGCCATTATATAAACCTACCCACTTATTGGCTAAGTCATCAAAATAAATGGCCCTAGGCCTGAAGCCCAGAGGGAATTCTGCAACATTTGTATTGTCGTAAAAGCCTAAAAAAGCCGTCGATTGGGCATTATAACGTAATATTCGGTTAATGTTGGGTCCTCCATTATTCAATCCAAGACCCCAAACCTCGTCCTTATTGCCACCTATAATGTCAATACCACCAACATCCTCATTGGTGGGGGGGGGGAATATGTTCGGTAAGTTTCCCAAACCTATCATTAGGTAGAAGCCCAAACGAAAACCCTCCCTTAAGAAAACTATTAGGGTTATCAGCAGTGCTTCGATGTGCAAAATGAGAAGCCCAAACTCTTGGGTTTACTGATCCCGAATATGCAGTATCAATAAATATCCCTCTCACATTTCTGGTACAAAGCCCTTCAGTTGTATCAAAATGACTTACCGACGTAAAATCTGCCTCTGGGTAATAAAACAAACCACCACCTGCATATAAAAAGGCATTATCCCGCCCTGACGATGCAATCCAAACCCCGCCATGTTTATCTGTCGACATTCCATTAATATTATACCCGGATATTGCTGTTTGAGCTTTTTCCCAATTGGTGCCATTGAATTTATAAAGCCCGTTTTTGTCCGTGCCAGCCCAAACATGCCCGTCTTTCCCTACTGTAATATTTGAGAAATTATTTGTAGTAAATAATGGCGTATTTACCATATCATATACTACAATCTGGCTATCCACACCAACTGCCGCCCAGGCAAGCTTCACATTTCTAAGTTCCTCCTGTGTAAGCCCTTCCGGGGTTATTATGGCAGTCATTGTCTCTGCTATACCAATTGAAATTTCTTTTGCTGTCGGATAGTCGCAATCAAAAGGAAGCGCTGCTTCTGTGGCATAAGCTAACTGTTCAGCTTTCATAAATCCCATACCTGTAAGAGAGTAATTGAAACCCTTATCATTAGTACCGCTTCCACCTGCAGTTATCAAATTGAACCATTTAACTAAAAGGGCACTATTAGTATGTACTCCTCCCCAATCCTGATTTTTCAACGTAATAGTTGGGTTTATGAGAGTATCTTTCCAGTTGTTTCCAACTGATTTATATGTATCGGGCTTCCCTTTTGCTTTAGGATTTGCAAAATTTCTGAAATAGCCTGAAAGAATGTGTTCATTGCCAATTATCCATGGGTCTTTATAATAAAGTGGCATTAGCGAATACTTTTCATTAAAATAGTTATCAATGCAGGCACTCCATATATCACTAAACCCTTCATTAAGCGCCCCCGATTCACCCCTATATCTTAAACCGTTAGGGTCAGCATTATCAGTATCTACAATTACCTCACAAATTCCATGGCCAACCTCATGTGCCGTTACATCTAAAGATATACAAGGCTGCCCCCCTCGTTGGTTAGTTGGCGATAACTCTCCCAACCCAAAAGCCATGGCTTTTAATGCTGGATCCCAAAATGCATTATCATTGTCTCCTGAAACGAGTGTAATATCTGCATTTACAAAGCTTTGCAAAAAGCTTGTTTCGCCCTCAGGCTTGTTATCCCATCCTCTTCGGCCGTGGCGCTGATACCAATAATCAGTCACATGCAACATATTAAAATGCACTTCAAATCCACTTAAAGTATCATTAGTTTTTGCAGCATATATAGCTGTATCCTCATATTCATTCCAATTATTATTATCATCAGTAAACTGAGCAATGTTTACATGATTAGCCAGGTTGTAAGCCTTTCTTTTATAGTTCCAGGTGGTAATATCAATCCCGGGTGTAAAATTAAAGCCAATAGCCCTGAGCATATATGGCCTTCCTGCCACTCCAGATCCATCCTCAGTCTGTACATCTGCCATGTAACCACTGTACCTGGTATTGCCAGATCCAATAACGATAGAATTGGGGGTGTGGCTGGGCCTATTTTGTAAGCTCTTTTCAACATCGTGATCACTCAAAAAATCAACACTATCATTCTGTTTAACATGTTTTTTATTAAATGCAATAGCTGGCGGGCTGTCATCTAAAACAGGAACGGGTGCTATTTTCGTTTCCCTTTTTGTTTCATTGCAAAAGTGCAACTGGTTATCTGATGAAAGCACCGCACCTGTAATGGCATCTACAAATGTGACATGGTAGCCGTAAGGCACTTCGGCAAATATATTGTATGTGTAACATAACCTGTTTTCCGAGGGTGCAAGACCCATGTTGAGGATAACCAATTCCCCCTTCGGCTTCATATATCTTTTGTCTGTTCCAGTATAACCTTCCCACGCATATTTGGATGCGCCAATATATTGCGTTGCTTTCTGGAGTGCCGCATCTTCTGAAATAGCTGCCCTAGTTTCAATATCATTTGCTATGGAAAAAAATTCGAACTGCAGCAATGTAGCTTTGCCGGCAGGATTGGATAAAACAGAAACCACTCCATATGCAACTTTAATGCCCTTATAGTATTGCTGCATTTTTTCTATAGTCAGCCCTGTCTTGGTAACAAGCTTACCAGTTATACGCAATTCATCAACACCGCTCCTCATTTCCAGTTTTTCGTTGATCCAAGCCGGCACAGATGCCCGTGCAACCCCCTCTGACGCCCGGAACTTTACAGTTGCCAATGGCTTGCTGCCAGGGCTCAAAAAAACACTGTAAACCGGCTCCCCATTACCCCCTTTCTTTACTGCGCCCTGTAACTTTAATAAGGAGGGTTGTGCAAAAGCATCAGACAATAACATCCAAAAAAAGCAGGATAAAAAAATTTTAATTTTCATTGTTCTGTATGTTTTATATAAAGACAAGGTATCTAAAATGGATAGTAAATTTGTAATGCGGCGATAAACCTACTCCTTCACAAACTTCAATTGCACCCGCTCCCCTTTTTCATTGGTAAGCAATAAAAGATACAGCCCTTTGGCATACCCGCCCACTGCCAACGGTATAGCTTGCTGGCCCTGCAGTACACGGTATTGCCCTGATAACAATTGCTTGCCTGCCACATCCAGCAGCTGCATACTGTACTTTGAGGAAGCGGCTGCAGTAACCTGTATATACAATACATTTTTAACCGGATTGGGAAACAACACAATATTATCGCCCACCTGCTTTTTATTGAGTACCACAACCGGACTATACCGGTACTGCCCATCCCTATCGTTTATCTTCAGCCGGTAATAGACCGGGCTTGCTGGCAGGTTCAAAAATCCAGAGTCTGTGTACACATACCTGTTAGTGCCATTTATATTCAAAGCATTCACCACCCCAACAGGAGTATAAACGCTGCCGTTAGCGCTTCTCTCCACTTCAAAACGGGCCAGG
>JAKQKY010000127.1 GCA_029560415.1 Bacteroidota bacterium
TTTAAAGGAATCTCCTGCTTCTAATAATAAGATTTCAACAGACCAAATCGATCTGCCAGTGAAACCGGTAAAACCAGGTAAAGCCTCGGACGACAGGCAGGCATTCAGCATTGAAGTTGCACCGGGTTCTTTTGAAGAACTACTGGTGTATGACAAACTTAAATTTGAAGTGATTGATGAAAGTAATTACCGGCGATCTGATGCCGAAGAGCAGTGGGAAAATGTTCAACTGAAACATACAGACAGGGAGGGAATATATCATGTGATCTTTTCAAACGCCCGCAGGAAAGTTTCCTACAAAGTTCGGCCTGTGCTGGAAGACAGTGATTACGATGCCGCCTTGGAAATCTTTAATAAAAAACAGGCCGCTTATGACCAATCATTAAAAAACAGGCTGGATAAGTATCAACGGGAAACAGACAGTGTAAGTATACTAACAACAAAGCTTAAAAAGAATGCAGCAGCTGACGAAGCCTGGAATGAAAAGATAAATACCCTTGTTATTGCCAGGAATAAACGGGTAAGGCAAATCAAGCAATCCTTACTTTCAGCGTGGGAAAAGAATCAGGCACTTGATACGATCAGGAGGCAAGACCAGTTTATGCTATTATCAAAACTGCAGTTGATCAGGTTTGCTGATAAAGCTCTTGAAAATGAAGTAATGCGATCTTTCAGCATTAACCAGTTTGGTGTTTGGAATTGCGATCATCCCGAATTTCCTGCAAATGAAATTCCCATTAGCGCTACCTATCTTGATAGTTTGGGAAACAAAGTTATGCTACAGTCTGTAGCGGTTGTGTACCGAAAGTTTAACGGAATTATACAATTTCCGGTTCAAATGCCGATCAGGGTGATACCAGGGCAAGGCAATATGTTATGGGGTATACTCGACTCTTCGTTTTATTATTATTCGTATAATGATTTTGCAGCTTCCGGAATTGATAGAAATATAAAAGCATTTAGTTTTAAACTACGTAAAGCGAATAAAACAGTAAGATCCTATGAAGAGATCAGGCAACTGGTTGATAATATGTAGGCGGCCTTTCAGTTAACATCTACATCTACAGTATAACGTTATATCATTAATCCGTACCCTATTAAGAAAGCAATCCAGGTTTTGGCGGATCCCCTGCCGGTTTCGATTTGTCTTCGGGAAGTGGGATGAATTCATGGTTGTCGTTTGGCGGCAGGATGATACGGCCCTGCTTCCAATCTTCCTTGGCTTGTTCGATGCGCTCTTTGCGGGAGGATACAAAGTTCCACCAGATAAATCGTTCCCCCAGCGGTTCACCTCCCAAGAGCATGAGGGTAGTGGGTTCTTTTGCGATAATGAGCGGGTCTGCCGTTTTGTTGAATACCAGCATCTGTCCCTCACCGTAAGTTACTCCTGCAATCTCGATCCTCCCTTTGGCAATATAGATGCCTCTTTCTTCATGTTCTTTCGGCAATCCAAAGCGGGCGCCTGGTTGCAATACGACGTGCAGGTAAAACAGCGGTGAGTTGGTATTTACACTGTTGCTTAAACCATATGCGTTGCCGGCGATCAGGCGCATCCACACATCCTTCTCAGTGAATATTGGTAATTGATCGGGTGTATAATTGCGAAAACTTGGCAGGGCCTCTTCATCTTTTTCGGGCAGGGCCACCCAGGTTTGAATCATCTCCAACTGGCCACCGGCGAGGGCTGCAGGATCTTCAAATCTTTCCGAATGTGAAATGCCCCGGCCTGCGGTCATCCAGTTCACTTCACCCGGTCGGATGATCTGCTCCACACCCAAACTATCGCGGTGGGTTACCTGCCCGCCAAACAAATAGCTTACGGTCGACAAACCAATATGCGGATGCGGCAACACATCCAATGAAGAAACTGTTGCCGGAACATTCGTTACAGGCCCGGCATGATCCATAAAAATAAATGGTCCCACCATCCTTCGCATGCGAAAAGGAAGAATGCGTTTAACCTTCATGGATTCACTGATGGCGGCCTGGCGTGCTTCGATGACGATGTCGATCATGGGGGATCAATTGTAAATGAAAGATGAGAATAAAGATAAGAATTGTGTTGTTGCCATACTTCGCAACATGCCTTTTTGTTGAGCAATGTATAGGTTGATACCGGAAGTCGTTCAGGCAAGTAAACAATCTTAAACAATATTTAACTACATACTCATTATGCATTCCTCCAACATCCCGCATCTCTTGTGTAAATTACTGCGGTGAAATATTATCTACCATTTTTCTTCTCTCTTATTTTTAGTTCCTCTGCAATGGCCCAACCTGGGTTTACGCTCCGGTCTTTACAGTTTGGACTGTTTACCAGCGATGGTAAAAAGTCCGTTGCCAACAACAAGCATTATGAAGCGGAATGGCGTAATTCCTATTTTGAACAAAACAAATGGCAAAAGGTAACGGTGCAGGATGGGGGCTTTTCTACAGGCCGGCTTCGGTCTGATGGACCGCCAACTGAATTAAAAATTTACCGGCGCAATGGAAAGGATACCATGTTCATCACTTGCGCCCGTGCATTGCAAAAAATTCCCTTTATCCCTGGTCATTTTCAACTTGATAACAGCCAATGCTACCTGGTCAATATGGAAATGATGAATGGAATGGTCATCCTGAACAATGACTGGGAATTGTTCCGTACAGAACGGGCTGCGGAAAAAAAGCTGCTCATGAAGAAACGGTTTTGTTATATGTCGAAAAGCCATTCCTTTTTTGATGAAGATGAAAAGGATGTTCAATATGTCGGGTTCCGGAAAAGCGATCACCTGAAGGAATTGAAAGATGAAGGCCTTACCGAATACATCAAACTGGGCAAACTCTATTATGCCCCCATGATCTCTTCTTCGGTGTACAGCATTGGTTTCCTGGCTCATGATGATGAAGAAGATGAAAAGTATAGCCAGTTCTTAATGGAATCGAAAGATGGTTGCCGGTCGTGGCAGATCAAATTCCGCCTCCCCGAAAATACCATTGAGCTTGTTCAGTACGATGAAAGCACATTTGATGTTGCCATTTCCTTCCCAACAAACAGCCGGCTTTCGTATAGCCATACAGGTAAGTTGCTCAGCTCTACGATCATGAGTAGCCATCCCTGCAGCTGGCCAGGCAATATGTTTTATGGCTGTGACCGCCAGGGAAAGAATAACCCGGCTGATCCCATTGGAATATCCGATCCTTTTATGGATGGTGGTAGTTTCAACCATCTTTTTCATACCCTTTTTACGGGCACCGATAATAAGGAAAAGCTGAAGCTGGAAAGTCTTCCTTTTGGTCCGGCCTCTTTATCCATTTCACATGATGCCGGTCATCAATGGGATACAATCTTACAGTTACACTCAAACGAAACCTATGCATACCTCACCCAGCGTAAAAACAAACTGGTGTTGCTGAGTTATCATTATACCATGGTAAGCACCGACTTTGGCAAAACCTGGATATTCTATGCCAATGGAACTTTTACCGGTGGGGAATGGAATTTTATATGGCTTGATGACCGTACCCTGGTGAATGTTACACCTTATTATGCCGATGTGATGTTGATCGAATAGTATATAACAGCCGTTTTCTTTCAGAAGATTCTGTTAAGTCGGGCTAAATATCTTTTCCCGCAGCCCGATATGGCCTATTTTCGCCGACCGGTGAAATGAATGTAACCGGATCATCATTATGATTTTAAAAATACTTACGGTTGCCGGACTGGCTACTTTTGAAATATATGCTGCCATCCCGGCGGGATTTGCTTTTGGTTTATCGCCCTGGACTATTTTCTTTGCCAGCATCACGGGTGGCTTGATCGGGGTTTTTGTGGCTGCATTCCTGGGAGATAAGATCCGGGCCATGATCTATAAGAATAAACCAGTAAAGGAAAAAAAAGATACGCACCCGATGGTACATAAGCTTTGGAATAAATACGGGATCATCGGTCTTGGTTTTTTAGGGACGGTTTCGGTGGGTGCTCCCATTAGTATAGCCGTAGGCGTTAGTCTCAATGCCAATATGGCCAAGCTGGTTACTTTCTGCTGCATCGGGGTATTAACGCGTTGCATAGTATTTACCCTGGTGGGGTATTATGGGTTGCAGTTATTCTGATGAATTTTATTGAATAATTATTTATAACGTGTTTCGTAATCAAAATGCATTTTTGAAACGCATAGTCACGAAGGCACAGAGGCACAGAGAAATCAAAATAGTATAACACGATACTTTCAAAAAACAAAGAACAACCTTTTAACGGGTTGTTCTTTTGTTTTAAATACACATATCAAACATATTGATCAGCACAGATGCGACTCATCTATAACTTGATCAACTTCTTTGTGATAAATGATGCTCCTTGTTGTACTTTCAGGAGATAGGCGCCCGCTTTCCAATCAGCGCCAAAGCTGGTCGGCTGGCCGGACCTGGCGGTAAATGTTTTCAGCATTCGTCCGAGGTTATCGGTCACCGTTATGATGATCGATTCCTTTTGAGCCGATAGTATGTCGAGTCTGAAATCATTTACAGCAGGATTGGGAGATACTTTCACATCAAGTGATCCTGCTAAGCCCGTTGAATTTTGTACTGCATGATTCTTATCAACTGGATTTTTACCTGCAAATGGAAGAACCGGGCATGCTGGCAGTTTTACAGGAGTTGATCTGATTGTACTGGAAGCGCAATTCGCTATGGCCTGGGCCGTTACCGTACCGCTGACTGCTGCATCCGGGTAAGAAATGGTAATGCTGCTGGTGCCTTGTCCGCTTACCAGGGTTCCGGCCGCAGGTATCGTCCAAAGTATAGAAGTAGCATTTGCCGGCATTGCAGCCAGTGTGTAAGAGAATGCTCTTCCGCCGGGTGCGCCGCAAACCTGTGTTTGAATAACATCTATGGGGCTTGGCGTGGCCGGGTTGAGCCTGCTTACGGCGAGGCTTCTTGCAGCACTGGTTCCGCAACCATTCGTTGCCGTTACCGATATGCTGCCACTGGTAAATCCATCCGGATATGTAAAGGAAATGCTGTTGGTTCCCTGGCCCGATAAGTCTGTTACAGCGGCCGGCACTGTCCACGTGTATCCGGTAGCGTTAGCTTGAACAGGAACGGAGTAAGAAGCTGCTGTACCTGTGCTGCCGATATTGGCACATACATTGGTTGGCCCGGTGATGAGGCCCGGGGTCGCAGGATTATTCCTTACAATGGTAAGGCTCCTGGCACCACTTCCACCACATTCGTTCACTGCCGTAACAGTAACAGCGCTGCTGGTAAATCCTGCAGGGAAACTTATTGTAACTGCATTGCCCAACACGCCCGGACCAGCCGGTATGATGGTAGTACCTGGTTGGGCCGTCCACACATAAGAGGCGGCCCCGGCAACCGGTGTTACAGAATAAGATGCACTGCTGCCCAGCAGGCTGCAGGCATTCACAGGTCCGCTAATCACACCTGGTGTATTGGGTAATTGCGCCAGTAACCAGTATAATCTTTCGCCGCTGGTACCACAGGTATTAGATGCGGTTACCCGGAAGAGTTTATTTACATTCGACAGGAAATTGCTATTAATCGTTACCGTTATGCTATTGGTTCCTTGTCCGCTCACAAGCGTTACCGTTGGTGGCACGGTCCAGTTGTAACTGGTTGCACCAGGTACAGCTGCTACACTATAGGTTAGTTGAGTACTTGTGCCGATATAGCTACATACATTGGTTAACCCTTGTACAGCGCCTGGTGTAGCGGGTGATGGTGCCGGAGCTTCTACTGTCCACGACCTGCTTGCCCCGCAATCGGGGAAATTAACGAGCCTGGCAACTACTTCATAACTACCCGGAACCAGGTTGGTAAATGTATGGGGTGAAGAGAACCAGGTGGTACCATCAATGCTTAATTCTACTGCGCCACTTGTCGAAGAGGCATCTGCACCAACAGAGCCGGTTGGCACAATACAGGTTGCATTCGTTCCACCAATAAATGAAAAGTCGGGCAATACCGGTGCTGCGCCAACGGATGTTGTTCCAAGCGCTGCACTACAATCGGGAAGCCCGGCCATTCTGCCTTGTATATTATAGGTGCCGGGTGCCAGGCCGCTGATGGTGGTGCCTTGGGCAACCCAGGTCGTTCCGTCTATTGAATATTCTACGGGTCCATTTGGTGAAGTCGCCGAAACCTGGATGCTGCCTGTAGCTAGCGAGCAGGTTGCCGGGATGCTGGCGATGGCTGTAACACTGATCGCAGCTGCATTGGTTATTTCTACAGATCCATTCAATGCATAAGTTCCTACACAATTGGGCAAATTGAACAAACGTGCTTTCACATTGTAAAAGCCTGTCGGCAATCCGCTGAATGTGTTGGATATTTGCCAGGTGCTACCATTATCAACACTATATTCCAATGGGCCTACACCGGTTGCTTCAACTACCAGGCTACCGCCATTGGATGTAGGACAAACCTGTGGCGTGATCTGTACATTGCTGATCGTTGGAGGATAGCAACAAGGTGCCAGCGTGAAGTCAAGTGAAAAGCCCCTGACTTTTCCGCTGTCCTCGGCGGCATCATCTTTTACAAACAATATCCAGTTTCCGTTAGGATCCTGTCCATCAAAAACCGAAAAGGGTGATTCAGGGCTGTAATTGCCACTCACTGCTCCCGTATTTGGCAATGTTGTAATGGAGGGATAGCCTCCATCATCATCCAATACCAGGCTACAAATATTATTTCCACCGGTTCCTCTTTTAATCATAAATGCAACACTGGTACCAGCAGGAGATGTGAGTGTAAAGCTGAGGTCACCGATAAAAGTATGATCAACAGCAGCATTTACATTGCCTGCCGTTGTATTGCAGGTTGCGCCTGCAGCTGGTTTAAAACGGAAATTAAGATCTTCAATCGTACTCAGGCCGCTTACTGGTAATATAATGTTCACCCCGGTTGGATTATTATCAGGTATGGCTACCGGAGGACCGGCATAAATTGCCTGGTAACTGCTTGGAAGGGTTATGATCACCGGATTGGAACCATAACCTGTTATACAACTGGAAGAGCCTTGTACTTTTACCACAACCATAAAGCTTCCGGGATTGAGGTTACTAAAAACAGGGGAAGGTTGAAAATCGATACCATTGATGCTATATTCCAATGTTTCGTTACTGGTTGCCTGGATCATGATACCTCCCGTTGGATCTGCACAGGTTGTTTGTGTAGTTGTTACGGATGTAATGCTGGGGCCTGTAACCGGATTTAGAATGATCAGGTCGGGCCAGGTCACCAGGCAGTTGGGATTATCCAGTGAGCGTACCGATACCTGGTAAGTTCCCGGAGTCAAGCCTGTAAAAGTATTCCCGGCTTGGTAAACAGCATTTAACCCATATTCGAGTGTTCCGCCACCTGTTGCATTCACTACAATGGATGCAAGAGCAAAACAGGTTGATTGAGTTACCGTAGGTGCCTGCATGGTAGCCAACACACAATTTGATGCGATGATTGGCATAATAGTATTGGAAGTTCTGATCACCTGGACCGCTTCGTTGAATAAGGTTGACTTCATGAGAACTTTAGCGATAGCAGTAATGGAAATATCATCAACATACCAACCTACAGAAGCTACAGCATTATCGCTGGCAAACCTCCACCTGAATTTTACATTCGGTTGATTTGCATAAGGGCTAAGGTTTATAATTGATCGAACAAAGCCACCACTGTTCCCGGTAAAAGCTCTTCTTCCTGCAATAGAAGCAGTTGAATTTGACAAGATACTGCCGTTGTAGCCTTCTTGTAAAAAATTACTTTCGCCAATATCGGCCCAGGTTGTTCCTCCATTGGTGCTGATCTCAATAACGGAACCTTCCCACTTTAATTCATTATCGTAAGAATGAATGAAAGATAATTCTGCTGGAAGTGCGGGAAGTGACAATGAATTAGTATGGGATAATGTTTGATTGGAAGTATTTATAGTGCCTGGCGTAAAAAATGAAACAGGCGAACTATAGTACTGTGCCGATGATACCGACCATACCGCGGATGTGGAAGATGCCGCTGTAAAGTTATTGGGAATAGATGCCACCGATACCCCTTCATTGAAAATGGCTACTGGTGGCACATAGGCACCTGCATTGATATTCACTACAAAATCATAATTCACAGAAGTACCGGCAGCCTGGTTCACCACCCAACTTATTACCCGCGTACCTGCATTGTATGTTCCGCCATTGGTAGCACTTACAAAGCTTACATTGGCTGGCAATGTATCAGTGAGCAGGTAATTGCTGATGGCTGTACATTCTACGGTCACGGTATTGCTGTAATTGATATCCTGTGATTCAGGGATACCTGCTACGTTTGGCTGTGTAAGTGTTACAACGGGTTTATCTACATCGAATGCAGCTACCTGGTCTGTTGCACTGCTTGAAGAACCCTGGGAAGCAGAAGCTCCAAGTCCCCTTCTTCTGAAAGCTTCTTTGATGGTACATACGTGTACACCACCATATAAATTCCGGTCGGCCTGGATGATCGCATCCCTGCCATCAATAAATCCTGGATTGCAGGTTTGTAATTTCAATCCTTCTGTAACCAATCGCATGGCAATAACATTACCACCTCCACCGGCTACATTATAAATATTCGGGTTGATCGAATTTTCCTGTTGAATAATATTCCAGGTCATATCCCATAACGTGGCACACCATACTTCCCCAATATTGTGCACTGCAGTGCCCAGCAAGGGACCGTTGATGTCGGCATACGTAAGCGGGTTAACCGTCATATCCGTAGTGTATGCATAATGCCTGAATCCTGAATTCGGCGGGCTCGCCGGAAAATTACTTACATTATTCAAAGCGTATGCACCAACCGTTCTGCGCCCGGTGAAACCTGAGTTCAAATTTGACGTAGCCCAGTTTTGCGTGAACATGATTGCATAAAAATCACTCCAGCCTTCGCCCATCTGTTCTGCATTTCCAAGGCAACCACTCGTTCCACCGCCGGTTAAGCGGTTGCTGATGCCATGGCCATATTCATGAACAACTACGCCATTGTCGAGATCGCCATCACGCAGCGGACTGGCCCCGTTTCTATTAAATAAATACATCTGCATTCTTCCACTGCCACCATCTGCCGGGGTAGAAAAATTAGCATTGTTGGATCCACTGCCATCCTGCGCTTCTGCATTCACGTGATCATTTCCAACGCCGCCTCTTCCCTGGTTATCATCCTGGAAATTGGCAGATGCTTCTGTAAAACCATATTGGTACATCACATCATGAATGATATTGTTCCAATAAAATAAATTGGTGATCGCAAACTGCTGGTTGGTAACCGGTGTGGTTTGTGTTGGATCAACTGCCAGGTTCGGAACATAATCAAAATTCAATGGGTCTGTGCCGGTTAATGACTGGGCCGACCTTGAAGGATCACCAGCATTGTTATTTGAGCGGTCGTGGTATGCCCATACGTTATTGCCCCTGGTGTACGCATAATCTGTTCCGCCTAATCCTGTATGCCATCCTAACGTGGTGGCATTACCCGGCGCTGCTGACCAGGGATTGTTTACCAGGGCAGGTGCTCCGCCCGGGGCTTCAGGATTTTCGGCAGGGAAGGGAATCACGCGGTACGATGCACCATTGATGATGGATGGACTTTGCGGCGATTCATTGTTACTAATAGTATTGTTGCCTATGGTTGTATTTATGGTTGAATGAGCCTGCCCTGCATTTCTTTCTGCAGTTGCATTGTTTTCATGATCATGCGTTGGCCAGCTATCATAGTTGGTAAGATTTTCTACCCGTAATGTTTTTCCCGAGGCCGCATGCACACTCACCAGCCAGTAATCGGAACTTGTGTTTTGAATAATATATACCTGCCAGGCCAATGAAACGGTTTTACCCAATTCATCGGGTATCCATAACAGTTGTGCCGTAATATGTTCACGGGAAACGCCCATGTCATTGAATTCTATCTTTTGTCCGTCGGCCGTACTTTTCAACACCGATGCTGCAGATTTTGCCGTGAGTTTTCGGTCGGCAATTGCAGACATCACTGCCGATTGTGCCGGCAGGGATGGAATGGCTGATATATTGTCTACCCGTTGATCCATTCGATCTAATCGCCTGCCAGCCTGTGAAAGCAATTGATCGTTGCGGAAGCTAAGCACCTGCATCTGCTTGCTCACGATAATGCCTTTGTAGGTTTGCAACAGGTACACGTAACGGATACCCGTCGATTTATCTACGTAGGAATTGGAAACGATCATGTTTTCCAGGTCATTGCTAACCAGGTTAAGGGTTTTCTGGTGTTTTTTAACCAGGTCCATGGCGGCATTTCTATCGGCATCAGTTACCTGTGCGTTGGCCAGGCAAATGAAGAGAGATGCGACACATGCTAAGAGCAATTTTCTCATAAAAAGATTTTAATAAATGATATGATGCGGGTGAGATTCTTGAATGATACAACATGACTATTCGTCGGGTATTTTGTGAATGAGTTCACGAAATAATGTTGAAAGCATTACAGGGAATGGGAATGTAGTCATGTTGTTTTGATAAAAGCAGTTTGAAAAATGGATGGGTTAAAGATGATGCGAAATGGCTCAAATGGGTATTAGAAATTCAGCTTCTTA
>JAKQKY010000129.1 GCA_029560415.1 Bacteroidota bacterium
TCCAGAGTTTTTCACGAAGCTCGGGCATGGTCTTCACCATCTCCATGCGCTTCAACATACCTTCTACGATCATGAGGGGAAGGCTCTTTGCAAAGATCTGTGAACGGGTATTGTAGCGCAGGTATTTCAAAACGGCTTTTGGTCCGCTGATAAAAGCCCCAATGCTACCCATGCTTTTTACAAAGGTGGAAAAATAGAGGTCGATGCCATCCTGGCAACCCTGTGCTTCATCAGCGCCGGCGCCTGTTGGGCCCATGTAACCAAATCCATGCGCATCATCGATCAATATCCTGAATTCATATTTTTTCTTTAATGCAACGATCTCTTTTAAGATGCCTTGTTCACCATCCATGCCAAATACACCTTCGGTGATCACTAAAATACCACCACCATTCTTAGCGGCAAGTTCGGTTGCCCGTTGCAGTTGTTTTTCGCAATCTTCAATATCATTGTGTTTGAATGCATAACGATGTCCCATGTGAAGCCTTACGCCATCTACGATACAAGCGTGTGATTCGGCATCATACACGATCACGTCGCGGCGATTCACCAATGCATCAATACAACTCATGATACCCTGGTAACCGAAATTCAGCAACATGGTATCTTCCCTGCTAACGAATTCACTGATCACTTTTTCAAGTTCTTCATGCTTGGCGGTATTGCCACTCATCATGCGGGCGCCCATGGGATTGCCCATGCCATATTTGGCCGCCGCTTCACTGTCTACTTTTCTTACTTCGGGATGATTCACCAGGCCCAGGTAATTGTTCAGGCTCCAAACGATCATTTCCTTTCCGCGGAACTTCATTCTTGGGCCAAGTTCACCTTCCAGCTTCGGAAATGCGAAATATCCATGTGCCCTATCCATGTGCTGGCCGATCGGCCCGCCATCTTTCACTAATTTTTCAAATACGTCCATATGTATTTACTTTTTTCGATGATTGAAATAAGATGCTGCAAAATTAAGGTTTTGAAGGCTAAATACATAACGTTTACATAACATGGCAGGAAAGCACACTGGCTACCGCTTTGGGATTATCTTTGTTCAAATAAAACGCATGAAAAGAGGGTTAATCTTTATCACAATTTTATGGATGATTTCGTCCATTTGCATAGGCCAGCAAAAGCCATCTAAGATCAACAATGGCATCGACAGGCCGAAGCTGGTCGTTGGGTTGGTGATCGACCAGATGCGCTGGGATTATCTCTATCGGTATGCAGACAGTTATGGAACTGGCGGTTTTAAAAGACTCCTGAAGCAGGGATTCAGCTTTGAGAATACCATTATTCCCTATACACCTACGGTTACGGCCGCCGGGCATGCATGCTTATACACTGGCTCGGTACCGGCCGTTCATGGGATCGTTGGAAACGACTGGATAGAAAGAGACGGGGAGAAATCTATGTATTGTGCACAGGATAAATCGGTAAATAGTGTAGGCACTGCGTCTAAACAAGGGCAAATGAGTCCAAGGAACATGCTTTCGAACACGATCGGTGATGAACTTCGGCTGGCGAGCAATTTCAATAGCCGCGTATATGGCATCGCGTTAAAAGACCGCGGCGGAATCATGCCGGCCGGCCATAGCGCCAATGCGGCTTATTGGTTCGATGATAGTACCGGCCATTGGATCAGCAGTAGTTATTACATGAACAACTTACCCTCATGGGTATCCGAATATAATGATCAGAAAAAACCTGATTCATTTATGAAGGCCGATTGGAATCTTTTGTATCCGCAATCAACCTATCATCAAAGTACTGCCGATGACAAGGTTTTTGAAAAACCATTGAACCACGAAAAGCAAAAGACCTTTCCGCATATTTACAGTACACAGATCGGCAAGGGATATTTTCCCATTCGCCAATCGCCTTATGGAAATACCATCACATTCGATTTTGCAAAGCAACTCATTCAACAGGA
>JAKQKY010000153.1 GCA_029560415.1 Bacteroidota bacterium
TTTTTTCTGCCTTTTTCTATGTGGGTGAGAAAGCTTCTTTCAATGTCTGCCTCATACGAAAACTTTTGCTGAGACAATTTTTTAGCTTTGCGCAACTGCGTAATTCTTTCTCCAATCCTTTCCTGAATTGTCATAATTCAAACTTATTTTTATGTGTACGATAAAGCGGTATGTTTTAGGACACAATCAGAATTGTGCATAATAAAAAAGCACCAACCTGTGTTGATGCTTTTTTGATTCCTTCTTATTTGCTTGATATGGTTACTTGTGCAGATTTAATTTTCTTTCCTCCAAATCTTTTTCTTCCATTTTATATGCTGGCCACCACGCTGACATCGCTTTGTCATTCTTCTTTTTAGGAATAATGGCCATCGCTCTTTTTATCAGCGAAATAGTTTTATTGTTGCCAGAAGTCTTTTTGCTTTTCATTTTGTTGCAATGCAGACTAAAATTAAATATTTAAAGCCAATAATAACTTATTGAAAGTTCTTTCTTGTTTGGCTGGTTTCAACCCACACTCCCAAACCGTAATCACCCTCCACCCATCTTTCTTCAGCGCCTTTACAGCAGCGGCATCATTACTTTGGTTACGGCCAATTTTATTCAGCCACCAGTCGGTACGGCTTTGTGGCACTTTGTAGTATCTACAGTTGTGGTGTCCATGCCAAAAGCAGCCATGAATAAGAATAACTGTTTTGTATTTAGGGAGTACGATATCCGGTTTGCCGGGGAGTTTTTTATCATGCAGTCTGTAACGGAATCCATTGGCAAACAAAAATTTCCTCACCAGCATTTCAGGCTTTGTATTGGTGCTGCGGATTTGCTTCATATTATAGCTTCGCTGTTGGGGAGTGTGTACGTCTGTCATATAGAATTACAAATGTAGCATCCCTCTCTATGGGAGAGGGACGGGAGGGTGAGGCCGGCTCATATTATAGCTGCGTTGTTCTTTATTGTGTACGTCTGCCATCACTCTTTATATTGCCGGTAAAGTTACGTGGCAAAACTGTGGTCCTCCACTTCATTCACCATTAACCTTACAAACCACCCCGTCAATTAATACCCCACTTATTTCCCCCTTTCTCCTCCAACAGGCTTACCTTTATATAAGAACAAGAATTTATTTTAATGATCTCTGATTACACGATACCCATGAAACCCGCCCGGAAAGAAGTGATGCATTTCCTGGCAAAAGATATGGACAATATTGTTCGTACCTACCTGAAAGATATTGAGGACAACTGGCAGCCATCCGACCTGCTGCCGGTAAGTAGCAGCGAAACTTTTACCGCCGATATCAAAGCATTGCAGCAGGAGTGCAAGGAGTTGCCGTATGACTATATGGTGGTGTTGATCGGCGATATCATTACCGAAGAAGCATTGCCCTCTTATGAAAGCTGGCTGATGGATATGGAAGGAGTGGAAAAAAGCGACACCGGGGGATGGAGTAAATGGATGCGCTTGTGGACAGCAGAAGAAAACCGCCATGGCGACCTGCTCAATAAATATGTGTATCTATCCGGCCGGGTAAACATGCGGCAGATGGAAATAAGCACCCAATATTTAATAGCAGATGGTTTTGATACCGGCGCAGCAAGGGACCCTTACCAGAACTTTGTGTACACCTCGTTCCAGGAACTCGCCACCAATATTTCTCACCGCAGAACCGCTACATTGGCAAAGCAATATGGCAATGGCCAGTTGTCAAAGATATGTGGTGTGATCGCTGCCGATGAACTGCGGCATGCGAAGGCGTATAAAAGTTTTGTCAGCAGTATATTTGAAATTGACCCCAGCGAAATGATGCTTGCTTTTGCAGACATGATGCGTAAAAGAATTATCATGCCTGCACAGTTCCTCCGCCAGCAGGGAGAAAAAGTTGGCGCCGCGTTTACTCATTTTAGTGATGCTGCACAGCGGCTGAATGTGTACACCTCTTCAGATTATACAGATATAACAGAGAGCCTGGTAAAGGATTGGAATATTGCCTCCTTAACGGGCCTTACTGACCCTGCGGAAAAAGCAAGGGATTATTTGATGGGGCTGCCGGCAAGGTTCAGGAAAATATCCGACCGTGGCGGCTTTAAAGCACCG
>JAKQKY010000163.1 GCA_029560415.1 Bacteroidota bacterium
TGTATCTTGATTAATGACTCAAAATTAATTAAAAAGTTCCGGTAGACCCACCACCGCCAAAACTTCCTCCACCAAAACCTTGTTCAACCGTGCCAGCTGTTCCAGAAAATGTCTCAGCAATCACGAGCGATTCAACCTGCATAGCATCCTCATGATTGTTCCGATGTTCTTCCTGGTCGGTAAATCCTCTCCTTGGTATTCGCAGGTAACGGATAAGAATCCACGAACTAAATATCATAAGGAGGCCGGCCAATCCAATCCACCATTCAATGGCGTAAACCGGGTAATAATAACGTATGGTGATCATCATAGCGGCAACCAATAGCATACCAATACGAAGAAATATCCTGTCTTTTTTTCTGAGTCCAATGAATATATACAAAGCCGGGATCATTAATGTGCTTATCCAGAATAACCATCCAAAGGGAATGGTTTGACCGGCTTGCAAATGCAGGTTGAACATGATGTTACTCAATTCTCTTACAACCCAGAAATTAACCGAGATATAAACCCCCAGCAAAGAAATTATTTTAAGAAATTGAAAACAGTGTGCATAAACAGCGGAAGCAAAGGAAACATTCAATTCATTCTTACGCGATGAAAACAGGTAACAAAGCATACTGTATATCAATAATAAAAAAGGGACGACTTGCTTCATGAGCGAACCAATTTCAATGGCCGTAAAAAAGAGCATGCCGCCAAGCGAAAGATAAGCCAGCAAAACCATTAACCTGTCGGCATAACGCATTGCCGAAAAAATGCTAATTATAAATACGATTCCTGCGCTAACCAGGTTTGATGGATGAATTATGAAGAAAATACTTAAAAATAATAATAGAGATGCAACATACAGCAAAGCTTCATCAACGCCCGATCGAAAATGTTTTTTTCGATCGATCAATACTTCAAGGGATACAAAACAAATAATGGAAAAGAACATCATTAATCCGGAATAGGCATTTTCAATGTTGCTCATAAACAGCAAAGCCAGTAAACCAAAGGAAAATAAAAGAATCACCAGTGTCAGAAGAAACAACCCGATGCGTATTATAAAATGGGGTGTATAAAACTTACCAGGATAACGATTTTCAATGGCCGATAACTCCTCCCTGCTGATAAGATGCTCATCAAACGCTTCCCTGCCGGCCTTTACAACAGAAAGGTCCTTAAGCCATTGTGCACTATAAGCGATCATTAGATTTTAATTTTTTATTGCTTCGCATGAGGAATATGATAAATAATATACCTGATATAATGAAATAAATAAACCCAAGGTATATAGCGCCCAAATCAAAATGATGAAGATGGGTAAGTAACTGAATCACCACATAGCTCAAAGCGATATAACTATAAATTGCAGATACCACAATAATGTAAAAGGATTTTTCCCTAAGTGCCTTCTGATAAAACAGGTAACTGCCCACTGTAAGGGCTACGAACCATAAAAGGTAGATCGCCTCAAAATGAAACATTCCTGCCAGGGTTGACACATAAAAGATATGCATACCAAAGTTGGTATAAGTGAAAGCAAAATGTTTTTTAAATGCCTTTTGCAGGGTCACCTGACCCGCAGTTAATAATATTATTCCAAGTAAAAATGCCGTAATAATAATTGCTGTGCTGTTGAAATCATTATCAGCAAGTAACCGGGCAGGTGTTACCGTTAATCCCAGCCAGGCGGCGAGATTCGTAATGCCCAGGCTCAACACGCCAAGATGATCAAAATAATAAGCGGTGATAAAAAAAATAATCATGGGAATGAACGTGGCCAAACCAAAGCGCTGACCAAATACTGCATATTGAAATTGCAGATAGCCGATAAAACTTACCATTAACAGGCTGGCTAACAATAACACATAATCGAAAAAGGCATTCGGGGCTTCAACCTTGAGCGGGGAATAAGGTTTTTTGTTTCTAAAGCAATAATAGTAACAGCCTGCACTGGTCAACGCAATCAAACCCAAAATTACCTGGTGCCCAATGGTATCAATGTTCTTATAAATCAAAACACCCAATCCACCACTAAACAGCATAATCCCGAGATATAATACCAGCCTGATCTCCCAATGAAGTGAGAACAAACGGTTCGCTTCTTTTTCCCTGATCCGGTTCAGTGAATCTTCTGAAATCAATCCTTCTTTTTGCAGCCTGGCCAACAACGAAATATCCATATGCAATAAAAGTAGCAGAATTATCTCGAACTCACCATTCCATATAGCAACCGGGATACATGAATTAATCAAAGGCAAGAACCTGCCTATTAAAACTCATCAGCATGATCAACTGGTATGATGGTTGGTCTTTAGCTGATTTTACATAAAAAAGTTCTCTAACTCTTGCATTTTGCCTGTTTGTATGCCGAAACACCTCTTTTGTATAATAGATTTCTCCTGCTCCTTTCCCAGTAATATGTTTGCATCCTGAAAAAAGACAAACTTATCATTCAAATACAAAACGGAATATTATGAGAGTATTTATTTTATTAGCAGCTTTTTTGTTTTCATTTACCATTAGCAAAGCTCAGCTGGTAAGCGGGAATGTAAAAGATGCTGAAGGGAAACCTATGGCAGGCAGCACCATTAAGTTATTAAAAGACTCCCTTTTGGTAAAACTGGCTGTATCAAACGACAAAGGTGCATTCTCTTTTTCAAATGTGTCATCAGGCAACTACATGGTCAACATTTCGCATGTAGGATATCCGGCTACTAACTCAGCCTCATTTATTGTGAATGGTACCGATATTTCTATACCGGAAATCGTGATAACTAAATCGGCAGTGGATCTGAAAGCCGTTCAGGTAGTTGCGCAAAAACCCATTGTTGAAGTAAAGGCAGATAAAACCATTTTGAATGTGGAAGGAACGATCAATTCAACAGGATCGGATGCCCTGGAGTTGCTTCGTAAATCGCCGGGTGTTACGATAGATAAAGACGATAACCTGGGCATGAATGGAAAAAATGGTGTCCAGGTTTACATCGATGGCAGGCCGTCTCCTTTATCCGGGCAAGACCTTGCCAATTACCTAAAATCTATGCAATCGGGCAATATTGAATCCATCGAACTAATATCAAATCCATCCGCCAAGTATGATGCAGCAGGAAATGCAGGTATCATTAATATTCGCCTGAAAAAAAATAAATCTTTTGGAACCAATGGTTCTGTAAATGCAGGCTGGAACATTGGTACGTATGCAAAATACAATGCAGGCTTCTCTTTAAATCACCGAAATAAAAACATCAATATTTTTGGAAACTATGGATACAATGATGCAAAGAATGCGGTAACGCTTGGCATTTATCGTACGGTGCTCGATAGCCTCTTTGATCAAAACGGATCTATCACAGCCAACACAAGGTCTCACAACTTTAAAGTTGGTGCAGATTACTTCATCAACAAAAAAAATACACTTGGTGTGATCATCAACGGCACTTATAATACAAACCAGGTAGATAATTACAGCCGCACTGGCATCTCGTACCTTCCAACAAGTAAGCTTGATCGCTATCTCGTTGCCGACAATAGCAATGCCATGAAAAACGATAACCTCAACTTCAACCTCAACTATAATTATGTTGGTTCAAAAGGAAAGAATCTAACCATCAATGCCGATCATGGTACCTACAAATTAAATAACAACCAGTTTCAGCCAAATACCTATTATGACTCTACCGGCAAGAATATGCTGCATTCAATCACCTACCGCATGATAACTCCTGCAACAATTTACATCAATTCAGTAAAGGTAGATTATGAACAAAACCTGAAGAAAGGCAAGCTGGGTTATGGCGCAAAAACTGCCTTTGTAAAAACAGACAATAATTTCCAACGCTATAACGTATATACTTCTAACAGCGAACTTGATAAAGACCGCAGCAATAGATTCAGGTATACAGAGAATATCAATGCGGGTTATGTTAACTACAGCAGGCCTTTTAAACGTTTCCAGGTGCAGCTAGGCCTTAGGGTAGAAAACACGAACATGGAAGGAACATCAACCGGGCTAAAGAATAACGGCACGGGCTATACGCCGTATGATTCCACATTCACCCGGCATTACACCGATTTCTTTCCCAGCGCCGCCATCAGCTTTACGAAGAATGCAAAAAACCAGTTCTCGGTCAATTACAGCCGCCGGATCGATCGGCCAAATTACCAGGACCTGAATCCTTTTGAATTTAAACTGGATGAATACACATTCCAGAAAGGAAATATCAACCTGCTGCCGCAATACACCAATAGCTTTGGTTTCAGCCATACCTATAAATACAAATTAACCACCAGCCTGAATTATAGCATTGTAAAAGATATGTTTACCCAGTTATTCGACACGGCTGAAGCATCGAAGGCATTTATATCTAAGAGAAACCTGGCTACCCAAAACATTGCCAGCATGAACATCAGTTATCCATACCGGTATAAATCTTATAGCGTGTTTACAAACCTCAATACATCCTATTCCAAATACACAGCCGATTTTGGCGAAGGCAGAAAAGTAAAACTGGATGCATTTGCCCTGAATATGTACATGCAGCATAGCCTTAAATTTGCCAAAACCTGGACCGCAGAAATGACGGCTTTTTACAATGCACCAACTGTGTACCAGGGAAGCTTAAAAGCGAAATCACTGTGGAGCATAGATGCCGGAATTCAAAAGCAGGTATTTAAAGGGAGAGGTAGCATCAAAACCTCTGTAAGCGATATCTTCCATACGTTACAATTCAATGGGACCAGTGATTTTGCCGGACAAAAAACAACCATTAAATCTAATTGGGAAAGCCGCCAGTTCAAATTAAATTTCTCATATCGTTTTGGCAGCAACCAGGTTAAAAGCGCCCGGATGCGCAGTACTGGTGCAGAAGAAGAAATGAAAAGAACACAACAAAGTAGTTCAACGCCAGGTATATAATTTTATCCGGGAAGATTTGAAAAGGGATCCCAACTAATCTCTTTTCAAATCTTCAAATTGTTTACATTTATCATTAACAATATAACCGAAAGGAACCTGGATGAAAATCGGAGCCAATAGATATCAATTCAAGCGGGTAACGTTGATCACGTTGGCAACCTATATAGGATTATTCAGCATGGGGATCATTGCCCTTTCTTTAAC
>JAKQKY010000164.1 GCA_029560415.1 Bacteroidota bacterium
TGATCGTGTTTGACCAGGATGCTGCGGCCAAAGCAAATGTACCCGATGATAAACGGATCATTTTTGTGCAGCAGAATTTCAGGCATCTGCAGCGCTTCCTAAGATTACATGCAGGAGGTTTGGTAGATGGAATACTGGCCGACCTGGGCGTTTCAAGTCACCAGTTCAACGAAGCAGACCGCGGATTTTCTACCCGGTTTGAAGCAGCGCTTGACATGCGGATGGACCCACGGCAACCGATCACGGCCGCTACGATCCTTCAAACTTATACCGAACTACAATTACACAAATTATTTGAACAATACGGCGAAGTGACCAATGCAAAAACATTGGCACGAACCATAGTAGCCAGGCGGAATATGGCACCGATCAAAACAATCAGCCAGTTCAAAGAAGCCGTGAAGAATGAAGTAAAGGGAAATCCAAATAAATATTTTGCCCAGGTGTTCCAGGCATTGCGGATTGAAGTGAATGATGAAATGGGCGCTTTGAAAGATATGTTACAGCAATCGGCCAGTGTATTGAAGCCAGGAGGTAAGATCGCAGTGATCAGCTTTCACTCGCTGGAAGACAGGTTGGTGAAAATTTTTTTTAAACAGGGAAGCTTCGGAGAAGTAGAAATCGATGACGTGTACGGAGGCCGCCCTGAATCAATATTTAACATCATTACAAAAAAACCAATACTGCCCGGTGCGGCAGAAATTAAATTAAATCCAAGATCAAGGAGTGCTAAACTAAGGATCGCAGAAAAAAAATAACCTAAGGAAAATGGGCGCAGAAGAAACCAGCAATGTTCCGGTAAATAACAGCAGGGCTGATTGGAAAAAATATTTCAACTACCGGTTTATCGTAAAAAATATTCCCTTCTTCTTATTCCTGTCGGCATTGGCTGTATTGTATATCTACAACGGGCACCACGCCGATAAACTGATCAGGAAGATCAGTGCCAGTGAAAAAAATATCAAAGAACTCGAATACGAATATAAATCGATCAAAAGCGAAGTCATATTCAGGAGCAAAGCCAGTGAACTGATCAAAGCAGTAGAGCCACTTGGGTTAAGAGAATTGAAAGGTCCGCCAACACAGCTTTCCGACAGTGTTACAGCTGCTAATTGACAAATAAAAATTGAATCAAAATATAACAGTGCCTGGTTTTGGATATTAAAAAAGACATATTGTGGAGGGTTTACTTATGCTTCCTGAGCATGATCCTGCTGGGCGTTATGGTGCTCGGCAGGGTAGTATACATTCAACGCGTGCAGGGAAGTTTCTGGAAAGGAATGGGGGATAGTCTTCATTTAAAATATCTTCCCATCAATGCCGAACGCGGCAGCATCTATAGCGAGGATGGAAACATGCTGAGTACTTCGGTACCGGTATTCGATATCTATGTAGACTTCGGTGCCGATGGACTGAGGGAAAAAGATGGCAAACGTTTTAAAGACAATATCGATTCATTAAGTCTTTGCATGGCCGACCTCTTCAAAGACAAAACAGCTACCGATTACAAATCGGAAATGCAACTTGCTTATAAAAATAAAGAGCGTTATTATTTATTGAAAAGAAAAATCTCTTTTGATGAATACAGGGCACTGCGCAACTTCCCGTTGGTGAGGCAAGGCAGGAATAAAAGTGGTTTCATTGCCGATATCCGTGATAAGAGAATCAATCCTTATGTGTTGCTGGCAAACAGAACGATCGGTTTATCAAGAAGAGACTCCACCAAAAATGTTGGACTGGAACGTACTTACGACAGCCTGCTGAAAGGCACAACCGGTCAACGCCTCATGCGGTATACCGCTGGCGCATACATGCCGGTGGAAGGTGCCGAACTTGACCCCGTAAATGGCAAAGACATCATCACAACCCTCGATACCTATATACAGGACGTGGCCGAAAATGCCCTCATGAAAATGATGGTGAACAACAATTCACTGCATGGCACCGTGATCGTGATGGAAACGGCAACGGGTAAACTAAAAGCCATTGCCAACCTCGGAAAGCAACCCGATGGTACCTATACCGAAGACCTGAATTACGGCATCGGTAAGGCAACAGAACCAGGTTCCATTTTCAAACTGGCAACTTTGCTAAGTTTACTGGAAGATAAATATGTAACCAATCAATCCATTGTTGACTGCGAAGGCGGCGTGAAATATTTTTCAGGCCTGCGCATCAAGGATTCTCATCTTGGCACAGGCAGCATCACAGTGAAAGAAGCTTTTTACCGGAGTAGTAACGTGGCTTTTGCCAAACTGGCCACCCAGTACTACCAGGATCAGCCCAATAAATTTACAGATCACCTCGATCGTTTCAGGTTGAATAAAATGACCGGGGTAGACATTGTAGCTTCTTCTGCAAAACCAACTATCAAAACTGTTAAGAACAGGAGCTGGGGAAAAACAACCATTCCGTTTATGGCTCACGGTTATGAAGAGCTGGTTACTCCACTGCACATGCTTATGTTATATAATGCCGTGGCAAACAATGGTAAAATGATGAAGCCATACCTGGTTAATGCAGTTCGTGATTATGGTGTAGACATCAAATTAATTCAACCACAGGTGCTGGTAGAGAAAATATGCAGTGATGAAACCATCGCCCAGGCCAGGGAATGTTTGAAAGCCGTGGTAGACAGTGCACACGGCACCGGGCATAAGATATTATTCGATAGTGCTTATTCCATTTCCGGAAAAACCGGTACAGCCGTAACCGCCTTAAACAACAAAGGATATAACAAAGGGAACAAAATCTACCAGGCATCTTTCATTGGATATTTTCCATCAGAGAATCCAAAGTACAGCATGGCGGTAGTAATACAGAATAGTAATGAATCAAAGCTGATCTACGGCGCCGATGTTTCGGGTAGAGTGTTTAAAGAAGTGAGCGATCGTATTTTTTATCATTTCATCAGTAAAGCCCCTGTAAAGAAACAACCGGTTAGCGACACCAGTTTGTATAATTATTATGGTGCCAAAAAAGACCTGTCTTCGATTCTTGGTTTTATGCAGATTGGTTATGTAGATTCTGCGGTGAATGGTTACTGGCGTTCAGTCGGGCTCAGGAATAATACAGCAGCCCTTCAATTGCCAACTCAGGCATTAACTCCAACCAATATTACTCCTGATGTGAAAGGAATGGGATTAAAAGATGCGGTGTATTTATTGGAAAATAAAGGATTGAAAACGATCGTATCTGGTCGTGGCCGCGTGGTAGACCAAAGCATACTGGCAGGTACAGGTTTTATAAAAGGACAAAAAATCATATTAATGCTCAACTAGGGCAACAGATGTTAAAGGATATACTATATAAGGTTAATATCAGGCAGGTATACGGAAGTACCGAAATACGCGTATCGGATCTGCATACCGATTCCCGCAACATCAAAGCTGGCAGCTGTTTTATTGCCATTAAAGGAACGGCTGTAGATGGACATCAATTCATTGACATTGCCATAGATAATGGCGCAACATCTGTAATATGTGAGATCATGCCGCCCAATACCAGGGAAGGAATTACGTATGTGGTAGTAGAAAACAGTGCGATCGCAGTTGCCCTGGTGAGTAATCTATTCTTTGGCGAGCCATCATCAAAAATGAAGCTGGTAGGCGTTACCGGTACCAATGGCAAAACAACCATTGCCACGTTGCTCTGGAAACTTTTTTCAGCCATGGGGCATACCTGTGGTTTGATCAGTACAGTTCAGAACCAGGTGGGTACAAAAGTTATTGAATCAACACACACAACGCCCGACGCCATCAACCTTAACAGGTTGTTGAAGCAAATGGTCGATGAAGGCTGTGATTATGTTTTTATGGAATGCAGCAGTCATGCCATCCAGCAACATCGTGTAACAGGGCTCAGTTTTGCCGGGGGATTGTTCAGCAACATCACACACGATCACCTCGATTATCATAAAACCTTTGATGAATACATACGGGTAAAAAAATCATGGTTCGATCAATTGCCAGGTAAAGCTTTTGCCATCAGCAATGCAGACGATAAGAGAGGTATGGTTATGCTGCAAAATACAGCCGCCCGTAAATATTTCTATAGCCTCAAGACCATGGCCGATTTTAAAGGAAAGATCCTTGAGAATAGCCTGTCTGGCCTGTTCATGACCGTGAATGATGTGGAAGTGCATTTTACATTGATAGGCGAATTCAATGCCTATAACCTGCTCGCGGTTTACGGTGCTGCAGTGTGCCTGGGGAAAGACAAACTGGAAGTGTTGCAGGTGTTGAGTAGTCTCACTGGTGCAGAAGGCCGGTTCGATTATATGATCAGTGAACAGGATCATGTGGTAGGAATTGTAGACTATGCGCATACGCCAGATGCCTTGCTCAATGTACTGGCAACCATTAAAAATCTTCGCAAGGGAATAGAGAAAATAATTACAGTGGTAGGATGCGGTGGAAATCGCGATGCAGCCAAAAGGCCGGTGATGGCGGAAGTAGCCTGCCAGTACAGCGACAGGGTCATCTTCACTTCCGATAATCCGCGTAATGAAGATCCGCTGGAAATATTAAAAGATATGGAAGCTGGCGTAAACGTAGTGGCCAGGAAAAAATATATCACGATCGCCGACAGGAAAGAAGCCATTAAAACAGCTGTAAGCCTGAGTGACAAAGAAGATATCGTACTGGTTGCGGGTAAGGGTCACGAGAAGTACCAGGAAATAAAAGGAGTGAAGTATGATTTTGACGATAAGAAAGTATTGAATGAAATGTTTGCGTTACTGGAGAAATAGAAATTTTAAAAACTCCAGGATTACAATGAACCAATGTATATCGAAATAGAAATTAACCAATAACCCGTTACTGAATGTTGTATCACTTTTTTGATTGGCTTACAAAAGAAAACTTCCGTTTCCCGGGCAGTGGACTTTTTCAGTTCATCACCTTCAGGGTGTTGCTGGCCATGATCTTATCATTGGTGATCACAACTGTTTATGGTAAAAAGATCATTCGTTTCCTGCAAAGAAAGCAGTTAGGCGAAACCGTGAGAGATCTTGGCCTGGCAGGTGAACAGCAAAAGAAAGGGACTCCAACCATGGGAGGAATTATCCTTATCCTGGCGATCATTGTGCCAACCCTTTTGCTGGCCGACCTGAACAAGGTGTACATCAGGCTTATGTTGCTTTGCACAGTGTGGATGGGTACCATTGGGTTCATTGATGATTACCTGAAAATCCGTTCAAAACGTCTTGCAAAACAAAAGGGACTTGACTATAAAAAATCTGACAGCGATGGGCTTGCAGGCAGGTTTAAAATATTCGGCCAGGTGATGCTGGGCATCATCGTAGGCGCTACGCTTTACTTTAACCAGAATGTTGTGGTAAAAAGAGAAGTTAAACAAGCGTCTGTCAACATGGGTACAGATATCGGCCAAACAAAAAAAGCTGTCAGGTACGATACCATTACAGTAGACGGAAGGAAAAGGGTTTTCGTGGATGCTAAATCAGTGATCACAACCATTCCTTTTGTAAAGAACCACGAATTCAACTATGCGAAACTGTTACCCAAAAGCCTGGAAGATTATACCTATATATTGTACATCCTCATTGTGATATTCATTGTAACGGCCGTTTCCAATGGCGCCAATATTACCGATGGGTTAGATGGGTTGGCAACGGGTGTGAGTGCCATCATAGGCATATGCCTCGGCATTTTCGCTTATGTGAGTGGTAATATAAAGTTTGCCGAATACCTCAACATCATGTATATACCGAACCTGGGTGAATTGTCAATATTCATTGCGGCTTTCGTAGGGGCATGTATCGGTTTTCTCTGGTACAATTCTTACCCGGCACAGGTATTCATGGGAGATACAGGGAGCCTGGCATTGGGTGGCATCATCGCTGCGTTGGCCATCATCGTAAGAAAAGAATTGCTCATTCCCATTTTCTGCATGGTATTCCTCGTAGAAAATCTGAGTGTTGTAATACAGGTAGCATATTTCAAGTATACTAAACGAAAATACGGAGAAGGGCGCAGGGTGTTTTTGATGAGTCCGCTGCACCATCATTACCAGAAACTGGGATATCATGAAAGCAAGATTGCCGTGCGTTTCTGGATCATAACAATATTGTGCGTTGCAATGGCCATTGTAACACTCAAACTAAGATAAAAGCCTCATAGAAAACGAAACCTGGATCAACACCTGAACCTAATGTTTTCACACTGAGATGAATCCAAGATTATGAAACGACCTGACCTGTTGAATTCTATACAAATGAAAAACCTTTTTATCCAGAATCAACAACAAGTATTTATTGAGCAAGACGTCGTTGTCCTGTAAAAATCAATACCGTTGAAGAACCATTTTCAGAAGTCAGCTTTATAGAAGATACCTGTTAAATTCTATGCTGTTGAAAAACCATTTTAAACGTAAAAGATATTTCGGGTAACAACTAGTCCTGTAAATATCAATACCGTTGAAGAACCAATTTTTTTGTACGGGGGACGGTTATCAAATTCCTGTAAACGTCAATACCGTTGAAGAACCAATTTTTATCAGCATTGTACCGCTAACGGATACATGAAAAAAAGCATTGTCATATTAGGAGCAGGCGAAAGCGGAGCAGGAGCAGCATTGCTGGCCCACCAAAAAGGGTATGATGTGTTTGTAAGTGACAGTACCGTTATCAAAGATCAGTACAAGAACGAATTAACAGCAGCAGGCATTTCATTTGAGGAAGCCCATCACAGCGAAGAAAGAATCCTGCAGGCAGATGAGATCGTTAAAAGTCCGGGTATTCCTGAAAAAGCTGAGATCATGAAAAAGATCCGGCTTCAGCAGATTCCTGTCATCAGCGAAATCGAATTTGCCTTCAGGTATATCGGTAACAGCCGTGTAGTTGCCATCACGGGGAGTAACGGGAAAACAACCACCACGGCATTGACGTATCATATATGCCGGCTCGCAGAAGAAAATTGTGCCATGGTTGGAAATATCGGTTATTCATTTGCAAGGCAGGTAGCCGAAGATCCTAAAGAATTGTATGTGGCAGAAATCAGTTCTTTCCAGCTCGATGATATAAAAACATTCCGGCCAAATGTTGCCGTGCTGACCAATATTACAGAAGATCATCTTGACCGCTACGATTATAAAGTTGAAAATTATATCCGCAGCAAATTCAGGATCGCCGAGAATCAACAGGAAGGCGATGTATTCATTTACAACCTGGATGATGAGACTACCATGCAGTATTTAACTAACTATCCCATAAAATCAACCCAAGCTCCCATAACCATGAGTAAAGAACTGCCACAAGGTGCCTATTTGACGAATGCAAAGATGCACCTCAAATGGAAGAGTGAAGAAATGCAGATGAGCGTATCTGATTTTGCTATTAAAGGAAAACACAATCAATATAACAGTATGGCTGCAAGTATGGCTGCAACGGCATTGGATATACGCAAAGAAAAGATCAGGGAAGCTTTGCAGACTTTTGAAAGCCTCGAGCACCGCATGGAACCGGCTGGTATGATCAAAGGTGTAGAATTTATCAACGATAGCAAGGCCACGAATGTGAACAGTACGTGGTTTGCTTTGGAGAGCATGACAAAACCTGTTATCCTCATCCTGGGCGGCGTTGATAAAGGCAACGATTATTCGCTGTTAAAAGAACTCGTGAAGGAAAAAGTTAAAGCCATTGTTTGCATGGGTACCGATAACCGCAAGATACAGGAAGCCTTTGGCGACATGGTTTCGCTGATGTTGAATACAAACAATGCGCAGGAAGCTGTGCAGGCGGCCTTTCATTTCGCTAACAAAGGGGATGTGGTGTTGCTGAGCCCTGCCTGTGCAAGCTTTGATCTGTTTAAAAATTATGAAGACAGGGGCAATCAATTTAAACAAGCAGTAAAAAATCTATAACAATATTTCCCTTCGGGGTAAAGGAATGGCAGGTATCAAATCTATATTAAAGCAGTTGTTCAATCCCGACCCGGTTGCGGGAGAAGTAGCTGTGCAGTCACCCTTCAGGAGTTTTGGCGGCATGAGCGATAACCTCGTGAGCAAAACGAAAGGAGATAAAGTGATCTGGGCCATCGTGATCATTCTCACACTCGCCAGCCTGTTACTCGTGTACAGCAGTACCGGTTCTCTCGCATACCGGATGAGTAAGAGCACAGAAAGTTACCTGTTCAAACAGTTTGCATTTATCCTGCTGGGGTTAGTGATCATATATTTTGCGCATCGCATCAATTACACCATTTATTCACGGGTGGCACTGGTATTATTCCTGGTGTCCATTCCATTATTATTATATACGCTTTTGTTTGGTGTGCAACTGAATGCAGGGAGCCGCTGGATCAAACTACCGGTGATCAATATGACCTTTCAGACTTCTGATCTGGCCAAACTGGCTTTGTTCATGTATATGAGCCGCATGCTGAGCCGTAAACAAAACGTGATAAAGGATTTTAAAAAAGGATTTCTTCCAATCATTGTTCCGGTTGGAATAATCTGCATACTGATTGCACCAGCCAACCTGTCAACCGCCGTTTTGATCGCAGGAACCAGCATATTGCTGATGTTCATTGGCCGGGTTAATACCAAACACATTTTAATAACGATGGGCATTGCCATGATCCCTTTGATCCTGCTCATCAGCATTGCCGTTTCTACGTATGATAAGGAAACCCATGAAACCAAGAAGTTGCCGGCGTTCCTGGCCAGTGGCCGTATCCCTACCTGGATAAGCCGCATACAAACATTCCTGTACAGCAGCAAGGAGGATGACAATGAAAAAATGTACCAGATCAACCAGGCGAAGATCGCCATTGCCAGTGGCGGTTGGTTGGGTAAAGGTCCTGGTAATAGCGCAGCACGAAATTATTTACCGCATAGTTACAGTGATTTTATCTATGCGATCATTATTGAGGAATATGGGCTGTTAGGCGCAACCGTTATGTTGTTCATATACCTGCTTTTCCTATATCGATGCATCAGGCTTTACCGGAAATGCCCGTTTGCCTTCGGGGCCTTTCTTGCATTGGCGCTCAGTTTCACCCTGGTGATCCAGGCCATTGCCAACATGGGCGTGAATGTGAATTTGTTCCCGAATACAGGGGTAACCCTTCCGTTGGTAAGTATGGGTGGAAGCAGTTTCCTGTTTACCTGTTTATCCATTGGCATTATTTTAAGTGTTGCAAGGAATGTGGAACAGCTGGAAGGAAAAATGCAGCCGCAAGTAGTTGAAGCAGCTTCGGAAGAACAACCAGGTGAAAAGGAAACAGCATAAAAGAAGTGACATGAGTGTGAACACGAAACAAGGCGGAAAAGGATTGAGGTTCATTGTGGCAGGTGGAGGAACAGGCGGACATATTTTCCCGGCAGTGGCAATAGCCAACGCTTTGAAAAAAATGTTGCCAGATTCGGAGTTTCTTTTTGTTGGCGCAGCAGGGAAAATGGAAATGGAAAAAGTACCACAGGCGGGTTACCAGATCACCGGGTTAACCATTGCGGGTTTTAACAGGAGTTCTTTGATCAAAAATATTGCGTTGCCATATAAGCTTATCAAAAGTTTTTTACAGGTAGCCAGGATCATGAAGCAATTCGGGCCTGATGCGGTCATTGGCGTTGGTGGTTATTCCAGTTTTCCAGTTTTGCGTTACGCACAATCGAAGGGAATACCCACTTTCATTCATGAAGCCAATTCCTTTGCAGGGAAAAGCAACATGATGTTAGGGAAAAAAGCAAGCTGCATTTTTACCGCTACCGACGGAATGGAAAAATTTTTCCCCGCCAGCAAGATCATCATCAGCGGTAACCCTGTGAGGCAGGCTATCCTGGATAATAATGCTGATAAAAAGGAAGCGCTGAAGCATTTTGGTTTACAGGAGAATAAGAAGATCGTGTTGGTGGTAGGTGGTAGTCTTGGCGCCAAAACCATCAATGAAGCGATTGATAAGGATCTTGACCTGTTTTCATCCAATGATCTGCAGTTGATCTGGCAAACGGGTAAACCTTATTTTGAAAAGGCGAAAGAAAGATGCAAAGGCCGTGGGCAGATTTTCGTGAGTGATTTTATAAGCCGGATGGAATTGGCTTACGCAGCAGCGGATATGGTGATCAGCAGGAGTGGGGCGATGTCGGTATCGGAATTGTGTATCGTGAAAAAGCCAGTTGTATTTGTGCCTTATCCATTTGCAGCAGAAGATCATCAAACGGTGAACGCACAAAATTTAGTTAAAAAAAATGCCGCCATGTTGATTCCCGACAACCAGGCGTTAGATAAGTTGGTTCCGGCGGTGATCGCCTTGTCGAAAGATGAAGTACTGCAGGAAACCTTAAAAGAAAATATCGGGAAACTGGCCGTAACAAATGCCGACAGCATTATAGCCGAACACATTATAAACAGTCTGAAAAAATAACACTGAAAGAGATCAATACCATATCATCCGTTTATTTCCTGGGCATCGGGGGCATCGGCATGAGTGCACTGGCCAGGTATTTTCACAGCAAGGGTGTTAGGGTGAGTGGATATGATAAAACTGAAACAGTATTGACCAGGCAATTGCAGGCAGAAGGGATGCAGATCCATTTTGAAGACAATATAGCATTGGCTGATACGGCTGCAGAGATCATTATCTATACACCGGCCATACCGGCAGGTCATACAGAGTACCAATATTTCCTGACCAATGGTTATACCCTGTTGAAAAGGAGTGATGTACTGGGAATGATCACGAAAGATACTTTTAGTATATGCGTAGCCGGTACCCATGGGAAAACCACCACGAGTTCTATGATCGCACACATACTGAGGCATAGTGGTTATGGTTGCAATGCGTTCCTGGGTGGGATCGCATCCAACTACAACAGCAATTTCTGGAGCAATGAAAACAATGTGAGCGTAGCAGAGGCCGACGAGTATGACCGTAGTTTTTTGAAACTGTCACCCGATATCGCCGTGCTCACATCAATGGATGCCGATCACCTGGATATATACGGAACGGCCGAGAACCTGGAAGATGCATTTGTTGAGTTTACTACGAAAATCAAACCGGGTGGTGTGCTCATCAGCAAACAGGGTTTGGTAAAAGAAGATAAGTTCAGGGTATCTACGATGTTGCGTTATAGCGTGGAAGATCATAAAGCCGATGGGTATCCGAAGGGAATCAGGATCAACAAAGGCGGTTATGCATTTGATGTATGTATAAAAGATAAGGTGCTGGATGGTTTTGAACTGAACATGGGCGGCATGCACAATATAGAGAATGCTGTTGCAGCGATCATGGTGGCCGACCAGTTGGGCATTGAGAAGAATAAAATACGCGAAGCTGTAGCAGCATTTAAAGGAGTAAAAAGAAGATTTGAATATATCCTGAAGCAGGATGGTTGTGTGATGATAGATGATTATGCGCATCACCCGGAAGAACTAAGGGCATTGATCCTTGGGGTTAAAAATCTTTTCCCGGGTGAAAAGTGCAGCATTGTTTTTCAGCCGCATCTATATAGCAGAACAAATGATCATGCTGCCGGATTTGCAGAAGTTTTGAGTATCGCCGACCAGGTATGGTTATTACCCATTTACCCGGCAAGAGAATTGCCGATGCCCGGTGTGGAAAGCGAAATGATAGCTGCAAAGATGAACAGCGGAAAAGTTAAAGTAGTGAGCAAAGAAATGTTATTGACGGAGATTGCATTGAGTAAACCATCATTGCTCATCACGGCAGGTGCAGGTGACATAGATATGATGGTAGAACCCATTAAAAATGTATTGATCGGTGCGTTTAAACTGGTAAATGTGTAATGAATATTTTTCAACGATATAACCTGAAGAAAATAGCCCTGCTGGTAATGTGGATAGGTATCGGTGTGTGCAGCATCGTTTTGCTTGTGGCAGCCGTTCGGAAAAAGGAATCAAACCGTTGTAAAGGAATCGACATCAACATCAGCGGCGTCAGCAATAATTTCTTCATTGATAAGTCGGATGTAATGAAGATCATTACATCACGGGTAGGTGTAAACGCCATTGGAAAACCTGTTGAAGCGTTTAACCTTGGCGCCATGGAAACGGCTTTGCGAAATGAGATATGGATCAAAGATGCTGAACTGTATTTCGACAACAACGATATCATGCAGGCATCAGTGGAAGAGAGAGAGCCTATCTCCAGGATATTTACGGTACAGGGAAATAGTTTCTATATCGATAAAAGCAGGATGATCCTGCCACTCAGTGATAAATTGTCTGCGAGATTACCAGTGTTTACCGGCTTTCCAACAGATAACCGTGTGCTGTCAAGGGCCGATAGTAATTTACTTGCCGACATTAATACGTTGAGCATTTTAATTCAACAGGATTCATTTTTAATGTCGATGATAGAGCAGGTAGATATAACTGCGAAAAGAAATTTTGAATTGATTCCCAAGATCGGAAACCAGCTGATTGTATTCGGTGATGCATCGGATGCAGCACAGAAATTTTCCAAGCTGCGCCTGTTTTATAAAAACATTATTACTAAATACGGCTGGAATAAGTATAGCCAGATCGGCCTGCAGTATAAAGGACAGGTAGTTGCAAAGATCAGGGATGCAGAAGATTTTTCAGCCGATTCATTGCGTACGATCCAGATTATGCAGGCCATCGCAGCTAATTCAGCCCGCATGTCCAGCGATTCTGTGCAAATATTCATGCAGGATAATGAGAAGAATAGTACTGATGTAAGCATCATACAGCAATCGATGGAGCGTGAAGAAGCAACAGAGCCCGACCTGCCATTTGAAAAGCTGATACCGGGAACACAGTTTGTGCCTATACCAAAGCCAATCGAAAAACCCGCTGTAAAGCCAGGTGCAGGTAATAAAAAACCGGTTGGTGCGGCGGTGAAGAAAGCAAAGCCGGTTGTAAAGAAACCTGCTGCCACGGCAAAGCCTGTAGGGACAAAGCCAGTAACAGCAAAACCTGCAGTAGTTAAACCGGCCGTTGCAAAACCAAAAGTGGTGATGCCAAAGAAAAATGATTACTAAAACAAACAGTCAATAATACAAAACACACAAACACAAAAAACATACAACTATGAACCAGGAACAACCCATTATTGTAGGCTTGGATATCGGCACCACTAAAATCGCTGCTATTGCCGGTCGCAAAAATGAATTTGGAAAGCTTGAGATCCTTGGCTTTGGCCGGGCAAACAGCAACGGTGTGCAGCATGGTATGGTGCTGAATATCGACCAAACCATCAAAGCCATACAAACAGCCCTTGAAAACTGCTATGCGTCTAACCCTAACCTTGAGATCAGCGAAGTATATGTTGGCATCGCCGGTCATCATATCAAAAGTTTGCAAACAAGGGGAGATATTGTTCGCCAGAATATTGAAGAAGAGATCAGCCAGGAAGAGATCGACAGGCTCGTGGCAGATCAATACCGCACATACATTCCTGCAGGTGACCAGATCATTGATGTGATACCACAGGAATTTACGGTAGATAATTTCCAGAACATTCCAAACCCCATTGGATACAGTGGTGTGAAAGTGGGAGCAAACTTCCACATCATCACTGGTGATAAAAATGCCATCCGCAATATCAACCGCAGCGTGGAAAAAGCCGGCCTGGTTACCAAAGACCTGGTATTGCAACCGCTTGCATCAGCTGCTGCTGTTATGTGCGACCAGGACCTGGAAGCAGGTGTGGCCATTGTTGATATTGGTGGTGGTACTACTGATCTTGCTGTTTTTTACGAAGGCATCCTGAAGCATACGGCTGTGATCCCTTTTGGTGGAGAAAATATTACCAATGATATTAAGACCGGTTTGGGTGTGTTAAAAACACAGGCCGAACAAATGAAAATTCAATTTGGCAGCGCCCTGAGCGATGAAGCAAAATCAAATGCATTCATTACCATCCCGGGTTTACGTGGAATGGCGCCGAAAGAAATTTCGGTTAAGAACCTGGCCAACATCATCCAGGCCCGCATGAGCGAGATCATGGACTTTGTTACTTACCACCTGAAACAGGTTGGTCTCGATAACCGCATGCTCAATGGCGGTGTGATACTTACGGGTGGCGGATCGCAGCTTAAACATTTACTGCAGCTAACCGAGTACGTTACCGGCCTCAATGCAAGGATCGGTTACCCGAATGAGCATCTGTCCGGTGGTCACATCGACGAGCTGGCCAAGCCAATGTACAGCACCTGTATCGGGCTTATCTTAAAAGGATATAACGATTACGAAAACAAGCACAAGCAGTTTGAACAGAATTTCCTGAAAGTAGAAGCCAAAGGCCTGGTGCAACAGGAACCCATAGCCGAAGAATTTGCAGCTGTAACAGAAGAAACTTTGCCAAAAATGAAACAGCGCAAAACATTGAAAGGTTTCATGGATACATTTAAGAACAACCTGATCGAAATGTTCAAAGAAGAAGGCGATACGCAACTGTAACCCCAATAATCCTGCCCGGTTGGGTAATACCGGCCGGGCGCTAAAGGATTTTTTGGAGATAATTAATAATTAGGAATTAATATTTAATAATTCGGATCAATACCAAACACACATACACAAACAGAACACACTTACTAACAAACAAACTTACACAACATGATTCATTTTGATTTGCCTAAAGAACAGTCCTCCATCATCAAGGTTATTGGTGTTGGCGGCGGCGGAAGCAATGCGGTCAACCACATGTTTTCGCAGAATATTGAAGGGGTAAATTTTATTATATGCAATACAGATGCACAGGCCATTGCATTGAGTAAAGTGCCCAATAAAATACAACTAGGGCCACACCTCACGCAAGGGCTTGGAGCCGGCGCCAATCCTGCCATTGGCAGGCAGGCAACCGAGGAAAGTCTTGAAGAGATCAAACGCATACTGGAAGTGAATACCAAGATGGCATTCATTACTGCCGGTATGGGTGGTGGAACAGGAACAGGCGGAGCGCCGATCCTGGCCAAGATCTGTAAAGACCTCGGCATCCTTACCGTGGGCATTGTAACTACGCCGTTTGCCTACGAAGGTAAAAAGCGTATTGCCCAGGCAGAAGAAGGCATCATGCTTTTAAAGAATCATGTAGATACCCTGCTGGTGATAAGCAATGACAAACTGCGTCACCAGTTTGGAAACCTTAAAATGAAAGAGGCTTTTGGAAAAGCAGATAATGTGTTGGCCACAGCAGCTAAATGCATCACCGATGTTATCAACAGTACCGGCCAGATCAACGTGGATTTTGCCGACGTATGTACCGTGATGAGCAATGGTGGTGTAGCCATTTTGGGCAGCGCTTCGGCAGAAGGAGAGAACAGGGCGCACCTTGCTATTGAGAACGCACTGACTTCTCCATTGCTGAATGATAATGATATCCGCGGGGCAAAATGGATACTCATCAACATCAATTCAGCTGAGGGTGAACATGAATTTACCATGGATGAAGTAGAGATCATACAGAATTATTTATTGAGCCATGCAGGAGAAGATACAGATGTAATTCTGGGTCTTGGTTATGATAATACACTGGGCAACCAGATCGGTATAACCCTTATCGCTACAGGATTTGAGCACAAAGATCCTTTTGCAAGGGAAACCAAAACAGTGTTGGAACCAGCAAATGAAAAAATCGTAATGGCATTGGATATGCCAGAGCCGGTGCCTGCTAAAAAGCAACAGCCAGTGTCCCTAACGGTTAGTGTAGACGAAGTTCCGGAAGTTGTTGAAGTGCCCGTAGCGTCTGCAGTCATCGAAGCTGATATTCCTGCAGAAACAAAAGAAGTTTCGGTATTGGTAATGACAGAAGAAGTAAAGGAAGTTACTCCGCTTGTAGATCCATTCATGCCAACCATGGCGGAAGCGCCTATCGTAGAAGTACCAGGTAAAATTACTGGGGACAAGTCGGATGAAACTCCGGTATTTTTTGAAATATCTTCGGCCGCCGATCAGATTCCGATGGTGGGATTTGATATGGAGCAGTTCCCTGCTCCGCAGATGAAGCCAAAAGCAACTGAAGCAAAAGCAACGGAAGAAAAAGTAAAAGAAGAAGTTCAGCAAGAACAAAAAGATATTACCGAACAAAAAGAAGCTAGCAAAGGCAGTTCCCTTTCGTCGGGGGGCTTCCTGGTGAAACCGATGCAGATTTATGCAGAGGATAAGCCGGCGACTACAGAATCCAATTCGAACGAGGAACCACTGCTGTTGCAGAAATCAGTGCAGGACGACGAACCTGTTATTGAAATGCAGCTGGTAGTTAAAGATTCCCAGAAAGCGGCGGAGGAGCCGGTTGTACAACAGACTCAGCCTATCATGATGTCACCTGTTGAGGAGCCTGCTTTGCAGGACGAAACAGAAGAACTCAGGCGCCGGGCTGCGGAAAGGATAGCGAAGTTGCGTAATTTATCATTCAACATTAACGCATCTGATCCAAACAATGAGTTTGAAACGGTGCCAGCATACCTTCGCCGCAATATGGACATGCAAAACCAGATCGCGGATGTAGAAAGCTTTTATAGCAATTATACGGTAAAGACCGACGAAAATAACCAGGCCGAGATCAGTACCATCAACACTTTCCTGGATGGTAAAAAACCCGATTAACATTAATAAAGATATCCGGCCATAGCACGAGCTATGGCCGTGAAACGTTGTGTTTGTAATTACTGTTTGTATGTGCCCCTTTCTTCCTGGAAAGGGGCTTTTTTTATGTATATATTCAAATTGTGATCAAAATCAACTGCTGTTTTCTGAAAATTCCTTTCTACATCTGAATAAACAGAATAAAAGGGGGCGATTACAACTTCAGATTATGAACATTAGTCTGTAAAATAACATGCGGCACCATCCCGGCGGGAGCATAATATTTAAAATATATTCCAACTTTTATAATACTTTTCATTTTACATTTGTAATTCCTTTGTCATAATTATTCAAAGGGCTCAGAAAATTCAATGTAGTGGGAAAACATATTAACAAAGTATCGGCTGCCGGACTTTTAATTGCGCTTGGAATTATTTACGGAGACATCGGTACATCACCGCTTTATGTTTTCAACTCCATTATCAAAGACAGGATCATTACCAAAGAACTTATCTGGGGTACGCTGTCATTGATCATCTGGACGATTACCCTGCAAACAACCATCAAATATGTGATCCTTGTTTTGCAGGCGGATAACAAAGGAGAAGGTGGCATATTTGCGCTTTTCGCATTGGTACGTCGTCGTCGAAAGTGGCTTGTAATACCAGCAATGGTAGGCGGGGCAGCACTCCTGGCCGATGGCATCATCACTCCCCCCATATCGATTACCTCAGCCATTGAAGGATTAAAGGAACTCCCCAGGTTTCATGAAATTGGTAAAGACACCGTTGTATATATCGTATTAGGCATCATCAGTTTATTCTTTTTCACACAACAATTTGGTACATCAAACATCGGCAAACTATTTGGGCCGGTGATGGGTATTTGGTTTGGTATGCTGGCCGTTTTGGGTGTAATACATATTACAGATGATCTCTCCATTTTCAATGCACTTAATCCATATTACGGAATTCACTTTTTATTCAATTACCCCGAAGGATTCTGGTTGTTAGGAGCGGTTTTTCTTTGTACTACCGGTGCCGAAGCTTTGTATAGCGACCTGGGGCATTGTGGCCGTGGCAATATCCGCATCTCCTGGATCTTTGTAAAACTTTGCCTGCTTATTAATTATTTTGGACAGGGAGCGAGTTTGATAAAGCACAATTCTGGACAATTGATCGACCAGGTTGCGAGAGATGTGAATGGGGTGAATGCATTTTATGACCTGATGCCGCAATGGTTTATTGTGCCGGGTGTGATCATTGCAACTTCTGCAGCCATCATTGCAAGCCAGGCAATGGTAACAGGCTCTTACACCCTCATCAACGAAGCCATACGGCTGAATTTGTGGCCTAAAATGCGAATCAATTATCCTTCAGAAGCGAAAGGACAAATCTATATTCCCGGCATCAACTTATTGTTATTTGTGGGTTGTGTAGGTGTCGTATTATATTTCCGTGAATCAGCGAGCATGGAAGCCGCTTATGGATTGGCCATCATAACTACGATGACCATGACGACCATACTCTTTGCAAATTTCATGGTGTTGCATCGTGTTCATTCCATCTTTATTTACTTATTCCTTGCCTTTTATTTTGTTGTAGAAATTGCCTATCTCATTGCATTGATGGATAAATTCAAACACGGAGGTTACATTACTTTATTGATTGGCTTCGTCATGTTTGCAGTGATGTATGTTTGGTACAGGGCCCGTAAGATTAAAAATCGCTATGTTGAATTTGTTCGGGTTGAAGAGTATATTCCTAAACTTGAAGAACTAAGCAATGATATGACGGTTACCAAGTACGCCACTCACCTGGTGTATTTAACCAGTGCGAATAATCCGAAAGAAATTGAACATAAGATCATTTACAGCATACTCAGGGGTAAACCTAAACGGGCCGATATTTATTGGTTTGTACACGTGGATACGCTGGATGATCCTTATACCTGTGAATATGTGGTAGAGCATATCATTCCTAATGATATCATACGCGTAGAATTCCGGCTGGGTTTCAGGGTGGCACCAAGGCTGAACCTGATGTTCAAAAAAGTCGTAGAAGACCTGGTGGCCAACCGCGAAGTAAATATTACCAGCCGCTACGAAAGCCAGCAACGTAATAATATGGTAGGCGACTTCCAGTTTATCGTGATGGAAAAATTCCTGAGCCAGGACAATGAATTGCCATTCTTTGAACACCTGGTGATGCGATTGTATTTCTGGTTAAAAGAATTGAGTGTAAGTGAAGAAAGGAACTTCGGATTGGAACAAAGCAATGTGGCTGTTGAGAAATTTCCATTAGTGGTAGCTCCCGTAAGCAAACTCAAACTGAAACGTATTTGGGATGATGCTGAAGATGAATAATCCTGGAAATATATGATGACCATTGACGCCAACACGCTGCAACAAAAAATTGAGGCGGGCGATGACATGATACTCATTGATGTTCGCGAACCTTTTGAACACGAGCTATTCAATATCGGCGGACTGCTCATACCCCTTAACAATATTTTTGAAAACCTTCACCAGCTCAAAAGGGATAAGCCCGTTATCTTTTATTGCCAGAAAGGCATTCGCAGCCAGATCGCTATTCAGCGGCTCGAACAAAAATTTAATTATACCAACCTGGTCAATTTAAGTGGCGGCATGGAAGCCTGGAAAAAGTTGATGCCATGATGTTATAAAACCCGGGCCGGGATATTGACCTTAATCCATTAACTTCAATGAAAGTATTTCGGTGAATCTCACATTGCTCTATATCATTGGCGGCTACTTGTTACTGTTAGCCATTGTGTACCTCGTACAGGAACGATTTATTTTTAAACCCGAAAAACTTCACCAGGATTTTGTATATAAATATGATGCACCTTTTCATGAACTTTTTTTTGATGTAGAACCTGGCGTACGCATCAATGGACTGCATTTTACAGTAAAAAACCCTTCTGGTCTCGTTCTTTATTTTCATGGCAATAGCAGGAGTATCAAAGGATGGGCCCGATACGCAAAAGACTTTTATCGTTACCAATATGATGTTGTTCTGGTCGATTACCGGGGATTTGGAAAGAGTACCGGTAAGCGCAGCGAAAAGAGAATGCTCGATGATATGCAATTTGTATACGATAGCCTGGCTGTGCAATACAGCGAACAACACATCATCGTTTATGGACGAAGCCTGGGCAGTGGTTTTGCAGCCAAGATCGCCTGTGACAATAAGCCCCGTTATCTCATCCTGGATGCACCATATTACAGTTTTAAAAAAGTTGTGGAACGTTTTTTACCCATCCTGCCATTGCGTTTCCTGTTGCGGTTTCACCTGAGAACGGATCGCTGGATCACCCAGGTCAATTGCCATACCTATATCATTCATGGCACCAAGGATTGGTTGATCCCCATCAGCAACAGTGAAAAATTACAGGCATTGAACCCAAGAATGATCACATTGATACGAATCAACGGGGGCGGCCATAATAACCTGCCTTCATTTCCCGAATACCATAATTTTATCCGCGACATTCTAAAGAATTAAACATAATGAATATCAACAGGCGCATTGTATTTCGCTGGCTTAAGATCATCATCATTCTTTATTGTGGTATCGGCATAGCCCTATACTATCTCCAAAGGAAATTTTTATTCCATCCGCAAAAACTGGACCCCGATCATGTGTATTCTTTCAAAGGATTATTTGAAGAGGTGAAACTGCCGGTTAATAAAGAAGATACATTGTGTTTGATCAAATTTTTCCCGCAGGGAAACTACCGGAAAGGGGTAGTGGTTTATTATCATGGCAACAGGGATAATGTAGAACGCTATGCAACCTATGCATCCAATTTTACAAAGCATGGCTATGAAGTGTGGATGCCCGACTATCCTGGTTTTGGAAAGAGTACAGGAGAATTGACAGAAAAAAAATTATATGCACAGGCTTATTTGGTGCAACAGATGGCGGCTGCAAAATATCATAGCGATAGCATTGTTATCTATGGGAAGTCACTAGGTACGGGCATCGCGGCTTATGCAGCATCGGCTTCAAAATGTCAGCGGTTGATCCTCGAAACGCCTTATTATAGCATCCCCGACTTGTTCAGCAGGTATGCGTGGATCTATCCAACCCGTTATATGAGCGAATTCGAAATTCCAACGGGGCAATTTTTATCGGATGTAACTGAACCGGTTACCATTTTTCATGGAGATGATGATGAGGTTATCCCTTACCGTTGTGCCGCTAAACTTACAGAAAATCTGAAAGCTTCTGATCAGTTTATAACCATTAAAGATGGCCGGCATAATAACCTGCCAGGTCATGACAGGTATAAAGCTGCGCTGGATTCATTGTTGAAGTTGTAAAATATCAGGCTTCCTTTAACTGAACTTTACCCGCTGTGATTTTCAGGCGATAGGCAACCCCGTTTTTTAAGGCAACGTTATGCTCATCATGGCTAACCGGGAAATCGTAACAAACCGGGAAGTCATATTCGGCAACCACATCCCGGATGATCTCGTGAATCGTTTTTCCAAAAGGCCTTACGGTGTCTTTCATTTCTGTAAAACCACCGATAACCAGTCCTGCCAACTTATCAAATTTTCCACTGCGTTTAAATTGATATAACATGCGATCAACGTTGTATAGATATTCGCCGGTATCTTCTATGAACAGGATCTTATTCTTTGTATCAAAATCGGATACGGTACCGATCACATGTGCCAGTAATGCAAGGTTTCCGCCGATGAGCGGGCCGCTTACATCGCCTTTTTTATTAAAAGGATGTGAAGGAATGCTATAGGAAGTTTTTTTTCCGGCCAGGGCAGTTTGCAGCGAGAGCACCGAGTCGACGGCAGATTTCACATTAAATGCACCGGCCATTGGAGCATGCAGCGAAGCGATGCGGTAATTGGATAAAAGATGGGTATGCATTACCGTTATATCGCTGAACCCGATAAGCCATTTTGGATTTTTCCTGAATTTTTTAAAATCGAGTTTGTCTATGATGCGCCCAAGTCCGTAACCACCCCTGCCAAATAAAATGGCCCGTATCGTAGAATCATCCAGCATCGCCTGTAGTTCTTCCATTCGTTCCTCATCCGTTCCGCTGAAATAATTTCCAGATTCATTGCCCAGTGTTTTACCCACCCATACTTCGTAGCCCCATTGTTGCAGGGTACTGATACAGGTAGTGGCCCGGTCTGCAGCCATATACCCCGCGGGGCAGGTGATGGCAATGGTATCACCTGGATATAAATATGGAGGAATCTTGATCATACGATGATACAGGTTTGGCTATTAAAGTTCAATTAATTCCTGAGTGGTTTTCCTGTTTTTAAAATGCTTTGTATTCTTTCCAGTGTTTTCTTTTCGGCCGTTAAACTTAAAAAAGCTTCTCTTTCGAGGTCAAGTAAATATTGTTCCGAAACGTTGGTTTGTTCACTTAGGTCACCGCCACACATCACATACGCAAGTTTTTTGGCCACAGTCACATCATGATCAGTTGCATAATTTCCACGCCACATACCGTTGATGCCTGCATGCATGGCGCCAAGTGCCGAACGTCCCAATACTTTGATATCGCTGCGTTGTACAGGCATTACATAACCGTCATCATGTAATTGTATGACAGCTTTTTTAGCTTCCGATATCCGCCTGCCAATATTCACACTGATCTCGTCCTGTCCTTTCCGGTAGATGCCCAGCTCAAATGCTTCGTGTGCTGAAGTAGCAACTTTAGCCGTTGCAATGGTTAAAAAGCGATTCTGCAGGGTGATGGTTTCAGGTTCGCCCGGGTGCATTTCATCTGCGGCCCTCAATACAAATTCTTTGGTACCGCCACCACCTGGTATCACTCCAATGCCCACTTCAACCAGGCCGGTATAGGTTTCTGCTGCTGCTATTACTTTATCAGCGTGCAGGCAGATTTCGCATCCACCACCAAGTGCCAGTGCATGAGGAGCCAGCACAACCGGTATAGAGGAATAGCGTACACGCATCATCGTATTCTGGAACATGCGGATGGCCATATCAATTTCATCATAATCCTGTAATGGCCAGCATGAAGATCATGCCTACATTGGCCCCTGCGCTGAAGTTGGGGCCTTCATTGGCAATAACAAGACCTTTGTATTTTTCTTCGGCCAGGCCAATTGATTTCTGGATGCCTTCGAGCACTTCTCCGCCGATGCTGCCCATCTTGGTATACCATTCCAGGCCCAGTACGTCATCACCGAGGTGATAAGTGCGGCAGGCGCTGTTCTTCCAAACGGTTTCGTTGGCAAAGTTCTTCATCACGATGAAGGCTTCTGCACCGGGCAATGCTTTATAAGACTGTGAGCTAACGTCATAGCATAAACGCTTTCCATTTTCAACTTTGTAAAACGATTTGATACCTTTGGCAATCATATCATCTATCCAGCCGGCCACTTTATAGCCTGCGGCCTTCATGGCTTCTGTTGTTTTTACAAGGCCAAGCGCATCCCAGCTTTCAAATGCCCCTATCTCCCAGCCAAAACCCGCCATCATGGCGTCATCTACACGATAGATCTCATCACTGATCTCGGGAATTCGGTTTGAAATATACGAGAACAAAGCATAATGAAACTGGCGGTAAAATTCACCGGCTTTGTCTTGCCCGGCAGACAGTGCCTTCAGCCTGGATGCCAGGTCCTCAATTGGTTTGGCAGCTTCCAGTGTTGCGAATTTTGGCTTCTTCCTGGCTTCATATTCCATTGTTTGAAGGTTCAGCACCTGGATGTCTTTGGCTCCATCGGCAGTTTTTATTTTTTTGAAAAATCCCTGGCCGGTCTTATCGCCCAGCCAGTTATTTTCGATCATCTTATTAAGCCAGGCAGGTATAGCAAAGATCTCTTTTGCTTCATCATCCGGGCAATTATCATGTACACCTTTCGCAACTTTTACAAGGGTATCAATCCCAACCACATCGGCTGTACGAAAGGTGGCCGATTTAGGTCTGCCGATAACCGGTCCCGTTAGTGCGTCTATTTCATCGATGCTTAGCGATAGTTTTTCCATGCTGTTCATAATGGCCATCATGCCAAACACGCCGATTCTATTTGCAATGAACGCAGGCGTATCTTTACACAACACCGTGGTTTTACCAAGGTACAGGTCACCATAATGCATTAAGAAAGAAACTACTTCGGGATCTGTAAACGGTGTTGGGATGATTTCCATCAAACGCAGGTAGCGGGGCGGGTTAAAAAAATGCGTTCCACAAAAATGCTTTTTAAAATCATCGCTCCTGCCTTCTGCCATCAGGTGAATGGGAATGCCTGATGTATTTGATGTGACCAGGGTACCTGGCCTGCGGTATTTTTCTACTTCGGCAAATACCGATTGTTTGATATCCAGTCGCTCTACCACCACTTCAATGATCCAGTCGGCACTGGCAATATCTTTCATGTTATCGGTGAAATTACCCGTACTGATCTTCTTAATTACATTCTTATCATATACAGGTGAAGGATTTGATTTAAGTGCAGCGGCCAGCGCATCATTCACGATCTTATTTCTTTCAGCCGGTTTGGCATCAGGTGAAATATCTTTTGGTAATATATCGAGCAATAACACCGGGAGGCCGATGCCGGCAAAATGTGCAGCAATGCGACTACCCATCACTCCACTACCCAATACGGCTATCTTTTTGAGGTTTCTGGTTGACATGACAAATTTTAGTTAGTTAAACAACTATTTTAGTTCGAAGATAGTTTTTATGCATGAAAAAAACCATAACAATCTGCTGATTTACATACTTAATAGGTTTGTTATGCGTTGTACTTTATACCAGCTTGAAAAAGCTGTGTTTTTTTGCTTTGAAATTTATTTTACAGGTAATGAATCGATTATACATATAAATTAATCAGCCTGTTTTTTTACGTTTCACGGCTTTCATAAATCCGATATCATGAATCATCAAAATGCGCTCAAGGTTTCAAAGGAAGAGCCATCTCTTACGGTCAGTTACAAAGCCACTCCATCACTGGATGGTTTTTTACATAACCTTCCCGATGTTGTGATCATTACGGATGCAAATTTTACCATCAGGGGTTTTAACAAAGCAGCTGAATTATTTTTCAGGCAACCAGCATTACATTTTATTGGAAAAAAAATGGCTGAAACCATTCCGATGGTTTTTCGGCAAACGACACTTGAACTGGCTTTACAGGAATTGTTTGCTTCGGGTATCTGGAATGGTGAGATTATTTTTGAAAGTAGCAGGAACCAGCAATATGCCTTTCGTTCTACCTTTTCATTATTGTATGATGAAAGCGGTTTAGTGAATTCCATTGTACTGGTGAATCATAATATTGCAGAAGAAGAACGCCAGCAAAAGCATTTGTTGCTGGTTGAAAATAAATACAGAACGGTTGTAGAAACACTGTCAGAAGGCGTGATGCTCATCAATGCAGATGGTACCATTGGTGCTTCTAACCGCAAAGCTGCAGAAATACTGGGCATCGAAGAGTCGGAGCTCAAAGGCAGATCCATTAATACATCAACCTGGAATGCCATTAAAGATGATGGTACCATATTCCCCGTAGAAGAATTTCCTGCACTGGTTACCCTTCGAACCGGGGTTGAGAAAAATGATGTGGTGATGGGATTGCAACAACCTGGTGGCAAGCGTAAATGGTTATCCATTAACAGCAGGCCTATCTTTAATGAGAACAGTACAAAGCCAGATGCCGTAGTGGCTTCATTTAAAGACATATCCGTTGAAAAGTTTACAACAGAAAAGCTCCGTGAAAGTGAATTGCTGTTCAGGAGTTTCATGACCAATAGCCCCAGCCTTGCATGGATTTATGATGAGTTTGGAAACTTCGTGTATGGTAACCCGTTATTTATCGACCGCATTGGTATTTCAGAAGCGGTGATCGGGAAACATATCCGTGAATTCTCTTCTCAGCAGGTAGCCGACAAAATTATTTCCCGGAACCTGGAAGTACTGGAAAAAGGGGAATCGATCGTAACAGAAGATAAACTGGTACTGGCTGATGGTACAGTAAGGTATTTCCTTGCAAACTGGTTCCTGTTGCCGGGGCGCACGAAAAGAATGATTGGCGGACAGGCAATCGACATTACCGAAAGAAAGAATGCTGAGAAGCAGATCAATAAAATGAACGAACGATTTACCTACGTGGTAAACGCCAGCTCGGATGCCATCTGGGACCTGGATCTGCAAACCAATGAAATTTACCGCAGTGATGCATTCATGAAAATATCGGGTTATACAAAAGACCAGATAGAACCTAAGCTGGGATGGTGGTTCGACAAAATTCATCCCGACGATCAGCAACGCGTAAACGAAAAGATAGAGCAACAGCTCAATAATGGCATTCCAAACTGGGAAGATGAATATCGTTTCAGGCATGCCGATGGCACCTACCGGCATATTTATGATAAAGGATTTGCCATTTATGAAAATGGCAAGGCCATCCGGCAGATCGGTTCCATGCAGGACATCACTGAACGTAAGAAACTGGAAGCACAACTCATGCATGAGCACGTTCAGAAACAAAAACTCATCAACCAGGCCACGATCAATGCACAGGAAGAGGAAAGGAATATGATCAGTGGTGAACTTCATGATAATGTGAACCAGTTGCTCATCAGTTCGCGGTTATACATTGGCGTTGCCAGGAATAATCCTGAAACACAGAATGAGATGCTCGACAAAGCTACCTCCTACCTGCTGATGGCGGTGGATGAGATCAGGGCATTGTCGAAACGAATGAATTCAAAAGTTGTATCCTCCGTAGGTTTATTTGAAAGCATTCATGAGATCGCAAATAATATGAAAGAGCTGAATAATATTGAGGTGGAAGTGGATGTGGATCGTGATGTAGCTACCAGTTTGCCGGCAGCGCAGCAATTGATGGTGTTCCGCATCGTACAGGAGCAAACGGGCAATATTGTTAAGCATTCAGGCGCTTCCACGGTGCAGGTAATGCTTAAACAACAAGACAATAACATTCAACTGCTCATAAGCGACAATGGTAAGGGTTTTGATAAAGATGAAAAGAAAGTGAAAGGCATCGGCTTCATAAATATCTTCAACCGTGTAGATGCTTATAATGGAAAAGTGGAAGTGATAACAGCTCCCGGTAACGGTTGCCTGCTGGATATTCACTTCCCGATCTCAAATCTATAATCAATCTATTTTAAAAAATAAAAAAAGATCCGGCAACACAGCCGGATCTTTTATTTCATATATATTGAATAATTTATTCTGAAAAATACTCTTCACCTGCACTATTGATATAGCCTGATTTGCCTGATGAAGTTACGATCCTCAAATACTGCCGGTTGTTGAGTCTTTTAATTTCCTTGTATTTTGGCTGGATGACCGCATTGTCTTCGGTAAAATAAAATCCCTGCAATTGATTGTCGCCGGTTATTACAAAACCACCTGCTTCATCATAAGCGATCGCCGGGTAGCCGGTAGAAATGATATCGGTATTCCTGGTATCTTTTACAAAGGTTTTGCCTCCCTTTTGCACGATCACATATTCTTTACCGGCGCCTGATTCAATGATGTTCAGGTTGCTGTACTCCGGCGCTATCGAAAGTTTTCCATCGGGCATAATAATGCCATACATGCCTCCTTTGTTTACAAGCAGGTATGGCGTTGCACTTTTCCTGTTTATTTTGATCGCATTGTATTCGAAAGGAACAATGGTATCGAACTTACTGTTGAACACACCATAACGGTCACCCTTAACTGCAATGTAAAAGGTTTCATCATTACCCGGGATCTTGTAATCATCGGTGATCTTATCAAATAATCCATTGTTATTAGGCAGCGAATAGGTTTTGTTTGATACAACGGTTTCTACCGGCACCCTGTTCTCCGGAACGGAATTTTCATTGATCGCAGGGCATTGCGGCATCCTGGCGCCTTTTGTATTGATGCAGATTTCGTATCCATCGGACTGAATAGATGCACCGGCAAATAATACACTATCGCCTCCTTCCTTGTTTTTATTGGGCATATATCCTTTTCTGAATGGCTTTGCAACCGTGTATTTCGCCGGGATCACCAGCTTGCCGGTTTTATTGATATAGCCGTATTTGTTGCCAACCTTCACACTGGCATATCCTTCCGAAAACCAATTGGCTTCATTGAAAGCAGGTTTGATCACTACTTTTTTATCAGGGGTGGAATATCCCCATTTATCTCCTGAACGGTATGGAATCAACGAAAGATCTGTTTGTTGTGCATAGAGACTACCTGCCATTAGTATGGTAATCATCAACATTAATTTTTTCATAATCATAATTGCTTTGTTTATAAGTATAAAACAAATAGTTTACCAAGTTCATGTATGAACATGCTGTTATGTTATTATTATAACCTTATTCGCTCAAAGGCGATAAAATGACTTTCACCATGGAGTCGTTGTTCAATTGGCGATTGAAATAATGGGCTACGAGGCTGGGACCTGGATTATCGATCCAGGTAAGGATCGGGTAATTGGGGAAAAATCTCTTCAATATGGGATATTGGAAATAATAGCCTGACAATGCGGAAGTCGGGTTAGCAGCCAGCTTTTTTTCAATACCCCGGATAAAGGCAACCAGTTCTTTTTCACCGGCCTGGTATGGATTAAAAAACGGAACATAATAACTGGTAAAAAAACCGCTGTCGCAAAACGATTGTAAAAGTGCAGGATCGCCCGATTCGATGATCAGTTTTTGTTGAAGACCGTATTTTGTTTTTAAGCGAAGCATTTCAGCTAAGGACGCTTCTTTGTTTGCAGCCTGGAGGTTTTTAAAATCGAACCAGATATGACTTTCCAGTTTTTGATTTTGGTAAACAGAAAGCAATGAGTCGGCATCGAGGTCAGAGATGGATGTTGAGTCGTGGTAAACAGCAAAACTTTTTTTAGCAGTATCAAAATATACATCGCATTCAATGCCTTCGGTGCCGGGAGGTACCTTCTCCATGGCAGCAATATTGTCGATGGCTTTCAACCAATGTTTTTCTTTAATGTTTAATGATTGCCTGCAGGGAATGATGTTGATTGGTTTTACCTGGTCGGTAAACGAAGAAGGAATAATAACCCTGCTGATGCCACGATGCAGTAGAACGTCTACCACCAGCAGGCTGATCAGTATTAAGGCCGAAACCGTATATTTGTTTTTTATAAAACCCAATTTGCTCATCCCCGATTTACCTTTTTTTTCAAATTGATTTAATGAAAACCGGCTATTTATATTTACAGAATAAGAGCTGGAGAAAACATGAAAAAGCCGCAGCCATATTCGGGTTAAAGCTACTCATTTTACTGAGTTTACTAAAAATCTCTTTTTTTGCTTACAATCGTGCTTTATTAACCGGGACTTCTTCATTTGATGATCCTTCTTTTTGGATAATGGCCAAATGGTCGGTCTTGTACGACTTGTTCACCATAGCCCTGATCAATACACCATTCTTATTGTTGTTATGCATCATTTCATTTTTTACCAGCCGTCGCCTGCCCGAACAATTGGTAAGTGCTTTTTTTCTATTGTTGAATTTTCTTTGTTTGGCTTTGAATGTGTTGGATATATTTTATGTTCATTTTCACCGGCAACGGGCCGATGCCGATCTCTTATACGTTTTGCAGCATCCTGTACAAAAACTTTTCACCGTAAACTGGATGTCTGGTTTGCTGATATTATCAGGTACAATGCTTTTATTTTGGGTCGCCTGGAAAGCACATCGAACACTCTTAAAATCACCTGTAGAAAAGGGGCGTTTCATGTTCAGCAGCTTAGCCGGCATTTTGTTCCTGGTTGTTTTTTTTGTTAGCGGACCCAAAAAAGCATTACCCACTTATCCACTAACGGTAATGAATAGCTCCTCTCTGCAGTATGTGCAAAATTCTTTTCATACTTTCCTGTACTCTGTTTATCGTAACAAGGAAGGCATTGTGAGGCCTTATGCTTTTTTACCGGCATCAGAGTTAATTACTGCCTCTATCAGTAAAAAGGGATGTAGTTCAATTGACAGTGCCCGCAAAAAGAATATCGTGCTGTTCATCATGGAGAGTATCCCCGAAGATTTTTTTAATGATACCAGCAGGTATAAAGTTGCCATGCCTTTTATGGAATCATTGGTGGGCAAAAGCAAATACTTCAGCCGGGCTTATAGTTATTCATTCAGTTCTAACAAAGGGATCGTGGCCATCCTTTCCGGTATTCCCACCCTTACCGAAATTCCCCTGTATCATTCCAATTATGCCTCCATGAAAATGACGCATATCGGTGCTTCGCTTAGCCAACAGGGTTATACCTCATCATTTTTTATTGGAGATGATTATGATGATTTCGGTTTTGCCAAATGCTGCAACTGGCTGGGCATTCAACAATATTATTGCAAAGAAAATATTCCAGGATATCAACAAATGGAAAGTCATACAATGGGATTGCATGATCAGTACGTTTTAAAATTCATGGGCGATGAATTGAATGCGATGAAGGAGCCTTTCTTTGCTGCACAGTACAATGTATCCACCCATTATCCAAACGATTTGCCCAAGAATTACCACGAAAAATATCCTGCAAAAAATTTTTCCGATCCCATGAGAAGCATGAGTTATTATAACGAGTGCATGTCGGCCTTTTTTAACAGGGCATCTAAAGAAGCATGGTATAACAATACGGTGTTTATATTCTGTGCTGATCATTGGATGAACCCGGACTTTAAAGATCAACGTATGGACCTGGTACAACGTTTTCACATCCCGCTTTTCATTTTTGATCCCTCCGACCCAAAGCCGGAAAAATTCCCAGGCATGGTGAGCCAACTGGATGTTATGAATACGGTTTTATGTCTGGCCGGGCAAACCGATTCCATGATTTCTTATGGCGAAAATTTATTGGGTACAGGTAAGAATAACAACAGGCTGGTTTTTTCAAGAGAGAATGCCAGTTTATACCAGGCTACTGACAGTAATTATGTATTGGGTTTTAATGCCGTTACCGGGAAAGCAGAATATTGCTATCATTATAAAACCGATCCTCAGTATCGAAATAATCTAATATTGTCGCCAAGCCCGGTTACTGATAGCATGATAAAAAAAATGAAGCTGTTTTTGCAGACAGCTTCATATCAATATAATAAGTTAGGAGGGTTTTGATAAACTTAACTCACCCCGCTGCCGTTATCGGCATTTTCATTAGGATTCACGAAGATCAGCTTACCTGCTGCATTTTCAGCCATCAGGATCATGCCATTGCTTTCAATGCCCCTCATCTTCCTGGGAGCCAGGTTGGTTACTACTACTACTTGTTTTCCAATGATGGCAGTTGGTTCAAAGTGAAGGGCAATGCCACTTACGATGGTACGTTTTTCAAAACCAAGGTCTACTTCCAGTTTTAAAAGTTTATCAGCCTTTTCAACTTTTTCTGCAGAAAGGATGGTGCCTACTTTCAGGTCGATCTTTGCAAAATCATCAAACTGAATTTCTGCTTTTACAGGTTTTGTTTCTGCTGCCGGAGCTGCAGTTGCATTTTCGACACTTAATGTTTTTTCTTCCATGCTTTGGTTTGTTGATTTAATTAATCCGGCCTTCAGCTTTTCAACCTGGGACGATATTTCTGTATCTTCTATTTTCCTGAACAGTAATTGAGGCTCGCGTAAACTATAGCCTACTTTCAACAAAGATAATTGGCCCGCATTTTCCCATTCCAGCATCTTTTCTATAACCTTCATCATGCCCAGCATTTTCTTTGCTGTTGTAGGTAAAAATGGATTGATCAATATAGCAAGGTTGGCAGTTAGCTGGAGGCAGAGATGCAAACAATTGTCTATTTGCTGTTGCGCTTCGGTAGTTGGTTTACCGTCATCACCAGTTTGCCTGGCCACGATCCAGGGTTCTTTTTCCTGCATGTAACGGTTCCCTTTACGGCTCAGGTCGATCACTTCATATAAGGCCTCCCTGAATTTAAAAGTTTCTAACAGGCTTTCAACTTTCGTTTTTGCATCACGGATATCTTCTATCAGTGCTTTATCTTTTTCATCCAGGATCGCTTCATGCAATTTCGGTACTTTACCATTGCATAGTTTATGCATCAAAACCCAGGTGCGGTTTACGAAATTTCCAAAAATGCTCACCAACTCACTGTTGTTGCGGTCCTGGAAATCTTTCCAGGTAAAATCATTGTCCTTGGTTTCGGGCGCATTTGCGCATAGTACATACCGTAATACATCTTCACAACCCGGGAAATCATTGATGTATTCATGCACCCACACCGCCCAGTTACGGCTGGTAGAAACTTTCTCACCTTCAATATTTAAAAATTCATTGGCAGGAACATTGTCGGGCAATACAAATCCTCCATGCGCTTTTAACATGGCCGGGAAAATGATGCAATGAAATACGATATTATCCTTGCCGATGAAATGAACCAGCTTGGTATCGTCTTTACACCAGTAATCGGCCCAATCGGTTGTTAACTCTTTCGTAGCGCTGATATAACCAATGGGCGCATCAAACCATACATACAAAACTTTTCCTTCGGCATTGGGTAAAGGAACCTTAATGCCCCAGTTGCTGTCGCGGGTCATAGCACGGCTCTGCAGGCCATTGTCGAGCCAGCTTTTACATTGACCGTACACATTGTTCTTCCATTCTGTATGCTCTTCGAGAATCCAATCTTTCAGCCAGGGTTCATATTGCTGCAATGGAAAATACCAGTGCTTGGTAAGTTTCTTTATTGGCACGGCATTGCTCAAAGCGCTTCTTGGATTGATCAGTTGTTCGGGTGATAATGAACTGCCACATTTTTCGCATTGATCGCCATAGGCATTGGGATTTGCACAAACGGGACATGTACCCGTGATATATCGATCGGCCAAAAAAGTATTGGTCGTTTCGTCGTAATACTGCTCCGTTTCTTTCTCTTCAAACAAACCAGCATCATACATTTTTTTAAAAAAGGCAGATGCAGTTTCATGATGTACTGCGTTAGATGTGCGTGAATAAATATCGAAAGAGATTCCCATCTGGGTCATGCTCTCTTTGATGAGGGCATGAAACTTATCAACCACCTGTTGAGGAGTGATCCCTTCCTTCATGGCCCGGATGGTAATGGGTAC
>JAKQKY010000170.1 GCA_029560415.1 Bacteroidota bacterium
AAAAGCCGCACTGAACTGAAACAACTGGTAGATAAAAAAAATAAAGAAAGAATCACCATTCAGCAGGATATCAGTAAACTGGCCATTAAACGTGACATATATATTCAAACAGAAAAAGCGAGGTCATCGCAAAAAACGCAGACTGCCACTTTAGAAACTGAAATTGAAAAGATCATACGCAAGCAGGCAAAACAATTTCGAATGATCATTCCATAAGCACTTTAACAGGGCAATTGCTTTTCTTTTACTAATTTCGGCGCTCAAAATAAAATACATATGACCATTCGAAATGCCTCCATTATTGTAAAACTTTTTTCGGCAGTGCTTGCCTTTACAGGCTTGTTAATGACTTCGGGCTGTGAAAAAGATTCAACGCCTTCATCACAAAATCTCACTGATGCAAGCTTTACGTATAGCAGTAAACGCAGTCTTCCACTAAATGTGGAGTTTGTCAACCAATCTACCTCTACCGTACCAGGCACTTCTACTTATAACTGGGATTTTGGTGATGGTAGCTTTTCAACGACCACCAATCCAACACATAGTTACACCGCATTGGGCAACTACCTGGTGAGGCTTGTACAAACAGATGGCGGTGGCACACAAGATACCGTTATCGTGGCGCTAAATCTCTCAGATACGAGCGGTCCTTCGGGCCAGGCATACCGGGTAAGTTCAGCGGCCTTTTCATACCGCATCACCAATCCGTTTAAGACAACCTTTACCAATACTTCGGATAATGCCACAAGTTATTTATGGAATTTTGGTGACGGCACAACATCAACATCTGCAGATGCAGTTGTAACAAAGGAATTTGCAACCCCTGGTACATACAGGGTTTCGCTTACCGCAACGGGTAACAGCACCGACTCTTCCCATACAGTGATATCGTTCAATTAATGATAAGGGCCTGGTGAAGAATCAGGCCTTTTCTTTATCCTGTTTGAATAAAGACTGCAAAACGCTCGACATAACGGAAAGGAGTACACTAAAAATCAGCGCCCACCAGAAACCATCGACCACAATACTATCCATCAACTTATCGGCAAGTAGTATCATCAGTGCATTGATCACCAATAGGAACAATCCCAGGGTAACAATGGTTATGGGGATGGTGAGTATGACCAGGATGGGTTTCAACAAAGTATTTAATACAGCCAGCACAATGGCAAAGATGATGGCGGCTTTGAAGTCGGTGATGTGAACACCAGATAAGATCGTGGTAAGTCCATAAGCCACTGCGGCCGTGATCAGGAGGCGGATAATGATATTCATAGCTGTAATATTAAAAGTTACCTTTAAAAGAAGTTTCGTTCAATTTATTAATATACCACCAATTCATAAAACAAATCTGGCTGAAGGTATTTATTGGCCAGATCCTGCAATGCCTCTGCACTTACCGTTTTTATTTCCTGTACCGATTCGTAGAAGTATTGTTCATCGAGGTTATTGAGGATGATGTTCTTCCATTTGGCCATGATCTGGAATGGACCGTCCAGGTCGCCTAGGATGCCCCCGATCATGTAATTGCGTACGAGCAGTAACTCTTCTTCATCGATCTTTTCGTCCCGCAGTTTTTTCATCTCCAGGTACACTTCATCAATTGTTTTTTCGCATACATCTTTGCCTGCTTCGGTACTGATGATCCAGGCACTTTGTGCTATATGATTCTGCAGGTAACTATAGATGCCATAGGTATAACCCTTTTCTTCACGGATATTACCCATGAGCCTGGAGCCAAAAAAACCGCCGAAAACGTTATTCAGCACCACCACTCTTTTAAAATCGGGATGATGGCGGTTGGGAAATGGTGCGCCAATGCGGATGGCACCTTGTACAGCCGATTCATCGTTTTGTATCCTGTATTTTTTTTGTCCGGCAGGGTGTGATTCAATAACCGGAAGTTTATACGTTGGTTTTACAACGTTGAGTTGTCCAAAATGTTTATTGAGCAATTGTGCTAAACCAACAGGCAGTTTACCCGAAACAAACATCACACATTGTCCCTTCAGGTAGTAGTCCTGGTAAAATTTTTTGATTTCACCAGTACTTAATCCTTCGATGTCTTCCAGTTTTGTATACGTTCCATACGGGTGCTTTTCTCCATAGAGGTAACTATCGATCAGCCTTCCTGCTACGAATTCAGCTTTTTGCAAATTAACTTTCAGCCGTTGCTGGCTGTTTTGTTTATATATATTCAGTTCTTCTTCCGGAAATATGGAATCGGTAAGCATATCCTGGATTACGGGCAATAGCTTTTCAATATGTTTCGACAGGGTATGCAGGGATATGACTGCAGTTTCGTTGTAGCATGAACGATTACAGTAGGCTCCATAATATTCAAAATCTTCATTGATCTGGAAAGCGGTTCGTTTCGATGTTCCGTTTTTCAACATATAATTGGTTGCGGCGGCTATCCCTTTGCGTTGTTCGAAATAATTGCCGGCATAAAATACCAATTCTACCTGCAGTACATCCTGGGCTCCTGCATCAATGGTATACACGGGAACCCCGTTGTCGAGGAGATAATGGTCATACGGCTTTAACGTTAACGCATAATCGATTGCATCTTTGATCGGCGGAGCTATGGAGCGGTTGAGCATTTTTTTCTGTTTGTGTTTGTTCGTTTGTTGGTACAGCAGCAGATCAGGATTCTTTTTGCACTGCGTAATAATACATGGTATTGCAGTTATTCTCATTAAAGATGATCCGGCTTTCTTCCAGGATCTGTGCTGCTGTAACAGATTGGTAACGCAACAGTTCGGTATTGATCAGGTTGGCATCGCCCAGCAATTCGTACATCGCAATGCTGGCAGCACGATTCATGACGCTCATGTCTTCGAAGGCCATGGCACTTTCCGTTTTATTCTTCACCTTTTCAAGTTCGGCCTGGGTAATACCATCTTCCATGAATTTTTTTAATTCTTCTGTCACAGCAGCATCAGCAACTTTCATGTCAACACCTTTCACCAATTTTCCATCGATGGTGATGATGCCGGTGTCGGTGCTGCCCAAATGATAACAATCTATACTGCTGAACAATTGTTTTTCTTTTACAAGGCTTTGATATAAACGAGAAGAACCACCGCCTCCGAGGATATCGGTAATGAGATCGGCCACGTAATAGCGGGGATCTGTACGTGCATATATATGCCAGGTTTTATAAAGGGCATCCAGTGGCACATTGGCTTTCACCTCCAGTTTACGGGGACCTGTTTGTGCAGGTTCTACCGGCAGATTGCGATCATACTTTATGCCGGCAGGTATCGGGCCAAACCATTTTTCGGCCATTTGTTTTACTTCATCTTTTTTAACGTTGCCCGCTACCACCAGGATGGCATTGGCAGGTGTATAATGTTTGAAGAAAAAATTCTTTACATCATCCAGTTTTGCATCCTGGATGTGTTGCAGCGAAGCGCCGATTGTCATCCATTTATATGGATGTGTTGTATAAGTGAGTTCCCTTAATTTATGCCAAACATCGCCATATGGTTTGTTGATATAATGCTCTTTAAATTCTTCGCTCACGACCTTGCGCTGTACCTCCAGGCTTTTTTTACTGAATGCCAGGCTTAGCATACGGTCGCTTTCGAGCCAAAAGGCTGTTTCAATATTTTCGGCCGGCAACTGGCAATAATAATTGGTGAGGTCGTTGGTGGTATAAGCATTGTTTTCGCCTCCCGCAACCTGCAGGGGCTCGTCATATACCGGGATATTTTTACTGCCGCCAAACATCAGGTGTTCAAAAAAATGAGCGAAACCGGTTTTATGCGGATCTTCATCACGGGCACCTACATCATATAATACATTTACCACTGCCATCGGCGTACTGGTATCTTCGTGTACCAATACCCGCAAACCATTGGGCAGACTAAATTTCTCAAATTTGATCATTGAGTAAAGTTACGGGGGGGAGGCTTCAGGGAAAAATATTTATAAAATGCTTGCTGTTTCAAGTGTTATCAACATGAGTTGATCATTTCTTCTCACAATGACCGGTATCCGCTTTTTAGGTTCCTGCAAAAGGTTTTTATATTGTTGAATATTATTTGAAAAGTTTTTTCCTACGCTTACGATCTCATCATCTACTTTAAAACCTGCAACATGTGCCGGCGAATTTTCAATAACATCTTCTACCATAATGCGGCCATCTACATAATAAATACTAAAACCGGTGTAACCATATTCAAAATCATCATGATAATGATTGTTGGGGATAAGGTGTATTTCCCGTTGGGGATAGTTCAGCGTTACATTAAAACGCCGCAGCAGTTCGTTTCCAACCAGTCCGCCTGTGAAAGGATATGATGTTACATTAAAATCGTCTTTATATAAATAAGTGGGTACAGCCCTGAAGCGATATGGCCCCAGCCTCACTTCCTTCACAACGGTAAGTCGCATCTGCATTTTACCTCCAAGGCCCTCAGCCTGCGTGGTTACTGGCTTTCGCTTTGCCAGCATCACCGAACTGTCTTTTGCAAACTGTTCGCTCATCAAAAAACATAAACCGGCACCGGTATCAAAATAAAAATTTGCTTCCACCTTTCGCCTGTCTTTTACATGCATATACTGTATGGGTAACGCAGTAAAAATAGGATGCAGGGTAGTACCTCCCAGCGCATACCTGATTTTTCCGGGAGACCATACTTCCATCTGCAAACTATCAAAATCGAGCCGAACGATATACCGGCTGAAAAAACTATAGCCAATGATGCCATCGATCTTTTCGCCATACACCCTGGTTAAAATTTCGTAATCGTTCACATGAAAATTTAAACCGCTGACAGTGAGTCCGGGTATTTTCAGTTTCTTATCAAATATGAAATGTACTTTTTTCACTCCCGCAATGCCGGTAATGGTAGTATCGGATTGAGCAGATGCTATATTGAATTCTGAACAGGTAGTAGAATCGATCGATATGCCGCCACTGCCGGTATCGAGGATAAAATTCAGGCTATCCTTAATATTCTCAAAACAGGCCCGGATCACCATCACGCCACCACTGTATTGCCTGAAGGGGATTTTAGTGATGAGCTGTGCATTAGGGCTTGATAATATTTCCTGTCCCTGCACAATAACAGGGGCAAATATCAATATTATGATAATCTTCAGTAATCTCATACAGTTAATGATTCAATATACAACCGAATGGGCTTAATTTTGTTGATAATTACGTAAGCGGAAACGGTTGATTAAATTGATATAGAATTATGATTATGAACGTACATGATATTTTGAAAAAGGCTCTTGCCTTTGAGTTCCTTTCTGTAGAGGAAGGCGTTTTTTTGTTTGAAAATGCTGCTTTGACCGAATTAATGTTTGTAGCTGATACCCTGAGAAAGAAACAAGTTCCCCACGGTAAGGTGACCTGGCAGATAGACAGGAATGTAAATACCACCAATGTATGCATCGCCAATTGCAAGTTTTGTAATTTTTACCGAATCCCGGGCCATGCAGAGGCTTATATTACCGATATTGATACCTATAAAAAGAAAATTGAAGAAACGATCAGGTTTGGCGGCGACCAGCTTTTACTGCAGGGCGGTCATCACCCGGAACTCGGACTTTCTTTTTATGTAACGCTTTTTAAAGAATTAAAATCACTTTATCCAAATTTAAAACTGCATACGCTGGGCCCTCCTGAAATTGCGCATATAACCAAACTGGAAAAAAGCACGCATAAGGAAGTATTGATGGCTTTGAAAGAAGCGGGTATGGACAGTCTTCCCGGAGCCGGGGCTGAAATATTGACCGACCGTGTAAGGCGACTGATCAGCAAAGGAAAATGCGGAGCACAGGAATGGCTCGACATTATGCATGAAGCTCATAAACTACATATCACAACGTCTGCAACCATGATGTTTGGTCACGTAGAAACCCTGCAGGAACGATTCGAACATTTGGTAAAGATCAGGGAAGTACAAAGCAGGAAACCTGAAGATGCAAAAGGGTTCCTGGCATTTATCCCATGGACATTCCAGGACGCCGATACCCTGTTGGCAAGGATACGGGGTGTACATAATTTAACGACGCCCGAAGAATACATTCGCATGATCGCTCTTAGCCGTATCATGTTGCCCAATATTAAAAACATCCAGGCCAGTTGGCTTACCGTGGGTAAAGATGTGGCCCAGATATGCCTGCATGCGGGAGCAAACGATTTCGGCAGCATCATGATAGAAGAAAATGTAGTGAGTGCTGCGGGTGCGCCTCACCGTTTTACCAGCCAAACCATCCAGGAGTCTATCAAGAAAGCCGGCTTCGAACCTCAACTCCGCAACCAGCAATACGAATGGAGAGAGATGCCAGTGATGGAAGAACAGGTTATTGATTATTAATTAAAAATTAATAATTAATGAACAGTAAGAATAATTGATAGATCACAAATTGTTTGCTGCTTAAGATTCTCTTTATGAAATCAAAAAAGATCGTTTCCTTGTTCCGCAAAGTAGCCTTTGTTGAAGGTATTTCCTTTCTCGTTTTATTGGGTATTGCTATGCCATTGAAATATTTTGCTGATATGCCAATGGCTGTTCGCATAGTGGGCATGGCCCATGGTATCCTCTTTGTTGCGTTTGTTGTGCTGGCTTGGGAAACCATGAATGCACTGAACAAATCCTATGGATGGTTTGGAAAGGCATTCATCGCTTCTATCATTCCATTTGGTACATTTATACTGGATAGGGAATTGAAAAAAGAAATGCAGGGTTAACCACGAAGTACACAAAGTTTTTTCACCAAGTGCACAAAGAAAAATTGTGATCCTTGTGCCTCCCTTGTGTTCCTTGTGGTAAAATATAACCTCTAAGTGCACAAAGTTTTTTACGAAGCGCACAAAGAAAAAATTTGTGAACCTTGTTTTTCACTTGTGTTCCTTGTGGTAAAATATAATCACTAAGTGCGCAAAGTTTTTTCACCAAGTTCACAAAGAAAAATTGTGATCCTTGTGCCTCCTTTGTGTTCCTTGTGGTAAAATATAACCACTAAGTGCACAAAGTTTTTTACGAAGCGCACAAAGAAAAATTTGGTGACCCTTGTGCTTCCCTTGTGTTCCTTGTGGTAAAAATAATTTTAAGAAGATTCTATTTACAAGTATCACTCACCACTTCTCCATCGATGATCACGGTACAAACCTTGGTCACATATTCAAAAGGATCTCCATCAAATAATACCAGGTCGGCATCTTTGCCTTTATCAATGCTTCCAACGCGGTTTTCAATGCCCAGTAAAATGGCCGGGTTAAGTGTGATACTTTTCAATGCATCGGTAAAGGAAAATCCATAAGCAGTTGATTGAGCTGCCTCAAATAAAATAACCCTTGTTTTGGGCACGTAGGATTCGTATCCGCTTTCAATGCTTACGCGTATACCCGCCGCCGTTAATATGGCTGCACTCTCGCGGTTCATGTTCAATAAATCACCATCATTCCTGGCCATAGTGGCATGCAGGATGATCTCCGCATTGGCAGCTTTGATGTCGTCGATGATGCGATAGGCTTCTGCAGCACCATCGATCACCAGCTTAAAATTAAATTCCTTCGACAACCTGATTGCATTCATCATGTCATTGGCCTTATTGGCTGTAATCAACGCCTTAATATCTCCTTTCAGCAATTTTGCCAGGATGTCTAGTTTCAGATCTTCAGCGGGTCGCTTGCTGCTGTCTTTATCAGCCTGCTTTTTTACATAGGCCTGTGCCTTCAACAGTTCTGTTCTCAACATGGCCATTTGCTTTGCCCGCGTACCCGGCGAAGAAAAATTGCCCGATACAGATGGGCCGATCGTCATCGCAAGCATACACAAAGGTTGAATGGTTACTGTTTCAACGGTACCAGGCTTTGTTTTTGCGATCATCGTTTGTCCGCTTACCAATGCACCAATGCCATGACCGGTATGTATTGTAGTTACACCATAATCACGCACTACTTTTACCAGGGCTTCTTCGGGGTTATAGGCATCAATGGCCCGTAGATCGGGTTGTATCGGTCCCGATTTTTCGAGCTGGTCCTGGTCCGTTGGAATATTCAATGAACCGGAAATCCCCACCAACGTTCGGGCATCTACAAACCCCGGTGTAAGCACTTTGGTTTCGTAAACTTTATATCCGGCGGGAATGGAAACATCTGCAGCCAGGCCTACCTGTTCTATCTTCCCTTTGCTCACCAACACGACGCCATTACGGATAGGGCTACCCGAAACTGTATAGATCGTTTCTGCCTTGATGGCAATCTGTGCCTGGATAAAAAATGGACTAAGGGAAATTAATATGGCTAGTATAATATTTCGTTTCATGTTGACTTGGTTTGACGGTTTATTCGGCACTTCCTTCTTCCGATTCATGGTGATGAAATTCTGCCCGGTCGGCTCCATATACATCATAACCACCGGTTAAAAACGCTTTGTCTGCCGGGTTGCTGATATCCCATCGCTTGACCCCTTCAACCCAGGTTTGTTCAACATGGGTATAAATGCTGAAAGGATCCCCGGATAAAATAATAAAGTCGGCATCCTTTCCTTTTTCCAAAGAGCCTAACCTGTTTGAAAGATCCAGCATCTTTGCTCCCGCAATGGTTAAGCCTTCCAATGCTTTTTCCCTGCTCATGCCACCGCGGACCATTAAAGCTGCAGAACGCATGAAAAGTCTCGAATCCGTAATGCCATCATCCGTGTGAAAACCCACTAATGCACCCGCTTTGGTTAAAGCAGCCCCGGTTGTTAAGGATAAATTCACTGCCTCCATTTTGCCCCCGGGTGCATCAATGGAAATGATGGAACAGGGAGCTCCGGCCCGGGCAATATCATCTGCCACTTTCCATCCCTCCGAAACATGGTGTAACACAACCCTGAAACCAAATTCTTTAGATAAACGAAGGGCTGTAAGAATATCGTTTGATTTGTGAGTATGAAAATGAACCATGCGCTTGCCGCCCAACACTTCTACCAACGCTTCCATACGCAGATCGCGTTCGGGAAATTTGCTGCTGTCTTTTCCAGCTTTTACAAATTTAGCTTTATACTCCTGCGCCTTCACGAACAGCTCTCTTACCATCGCTGCACTTTTGGCCCGCGTTCCTGGAAAGCCGGCGATTGTTCGCATTGAGTTTGTTCCATTGGCCATTTTCATGCCGCCATAAACGCCTCTTTCATTGATGAGCAAAAGATCTTCTATTTTTTTCCCTTCCCGCATTTTTACATAAACGGTTTGTCCGCTCATGAGGTATCCCGAGCCGGGCATGATATTGATCGTGGTGATGCCGCCGGCCAATGCCTTTTTAAATCCATCACTGGTTGGGTTTACTGCATCCATTGCCCTGGTATCGGGACTCAACGCACCCGAAGCGTCGGCTCCATCGGGGCCAGCCAGGTGGGAGTGTGTATCAACAAGCCCGGGCATGATCACCTTTCCTGTTACATCCATCATTACAGCATCTGCAGGAACCGGGGTACCGGCAGGGCCTATACGCTCGATCTTTCCTTTATGAACGATCATCACCGCATTGGGAATGGGTGCACCTGAAACAGGATATACAAGCGCTCCTTTTAACACAAGAGGCTTATCCTGCCCGTTAACAATACCTGCACAACAAAATGCCGTGACCAGGAGAGCATGTTTTAGCATACAGTTAATTTAGTTTTGGAACTGGTAATTGATAAGCCCGTGTAATGCTTATAAAAGAAATACAAGACAGCCTATCTTTTGTAATTTAAATATACGGGCTTTTCTTTCTATTGAATAATGGGTAATTTAAATATCTGGTAATTAATTGGTGATAAACCGGTAACCAACTCCCTTAACGGTTATGATCTGGAGCGTTTCATCGAGTTTAAGATAACTTCTTAGTTTGGTAATGTACACATCAAGGTTTCGGGAATTGAAAAAATTATCATTACCCCAGAGCAACATCAATATTTCCTTTCGGCTGATGATCGTATCGCGGTTGACGTAAAGCAATTTCAACAGTTCTGATTCACGAAACGATAATTTTTTTTCTTCGCTCTCATATTTCAGCAATTGCTGATGGCTGTGAAAATGATAAGACCCGATCTTCACAGGTTGGTTGCTTTCATAAGCACTTTTATCTGTTTTTTGATTCAATACATTCTCAATCCGAACAATCAGTTCTTCCATACTGAATGGTTTGCGGATATAATCATTGCCGCCCATTCTAAATCCCTTCACAAGATCTTCTGTTTGCGTTTTAGCCGTTAGAAAAATAATGGGAATCGACTTATTAATGTTCCTGATTTCTTCGGCTATAGCAAACCCGTCTTTATTGGGCAACATGATATCGAGTACGCATACCTGCGGTTGCAGTTGGGTGAAATGAGACAGCACCTTATTGCCATCGGCTTCCATGGTAACCTCGTAACCACGGCTTTCCAGGCTTTCTTTTACGATTTTGCCCAGGAATAATTCATCTTCTGCATATAAGATCTTAGTTGCCATGTTTTCTTGGTAATGTAATGATGAATGTTGCGCCGTTCTCCCCGTCGCTTTCTACTTTGATGCTTCCTTTGTGCTTTTCAGCAATATGGGCAGCATAACTCAATCCTAGCCCATATCCCTTAACGTTATGCAGGTTTCCGTGTGGAACCCTGAAAAACTTTTCAAATACCCGTTGCCCATAAGCCGGATCGATCCCGATCCCGTTGTCGCTGATCTGCAATATAAAATCCTGCCCGGTTACAGCTGCCAATATCCTGATCTTCGGAATATCCTTGCTATACTTAATGGCATTATCAAGCAGGTTGTAGATCACGCTGGCCACGTGCATCCGGTCTGCATCAATAAAGAAGTCTGTTCCTTTATACTGAACTTCTACATCGGCACCACGTTTTTCAAACTGTATTTGCATCGACCTGATGACTTCCTGTAACAACATAGAAACATCAAATCGTTCAAAAGAAAGTTCTACTTCTTTGTTTTCGAACATCGACAGCCTGAGCACTTTATCAACCAGCATCGAAAGACGACCAAGTTCCTGGCCTGCAATACCAAGGTACTCCCTTGTTTTTTCCGGGCTTTGCAATGCATCAAAATCTTTCATGGCTTCAATGGCCACACTCACCGTTGCTATGGGTGTTTTTAATTCGTGGGTAATATTACCGATGAATTCATTTTTTATAGCGGTAAGTTTTCTTTGCTGCAGAAGGTTTCGGTATAACAATATAAACGACAGCAGGGTAATACCTGTGAGTAACACAGAAAAAAGGATGGGCAATGAAATTTCCTTAAGGATAAAAGGAAATACATTACCAAGCGTCATGGCATAGGTCACCGGGTGAGCGAATCCAACGGTTACTTCATTGCCAATGGAATCAGTATCATGTTCCAGGCTGTCGAGCCTGATGATCGTAAAAGGAACCATTATACTTCGTTGGCGGAGTTTACTATTTACCGCATCTTTGATCTCTTTTATTTTAAGAGTATCCCATAAAGAATCAACTCCATATAGCAACCTGATGATATGCTCCCTGGGTGGAATAATTGATTTATCCACATTGGAATCCGGAGCTGTCAAATGTCTTTCGAAATAAGTTCGCTCTTTTGAAATAAGAACATTCTCTTTTAAAGAACTGTCTCCTCCTGGTTTCCCGGCAACCTGTTTCCTAAGTACATTGATCGTTGAAATAATTCCTTTCTTTCCGTTAAGCTGTACCGTTACCCTTTCCTGCACACTATCATTCACGTGTACCCGAATTTTACTCCCTGATCCCGGTGTCCCGGATGATATATCCAGATCAAGTTTAGATAACTGCAGATCCTGCATCGCATCCCTGAAGGCAAGATCTGCTTTTATGGAAAGGCTTTTTTTCTCCTGCAGGTAAGTCTGCTTCAGCCAATAAAGCTGAAATCCGGCAACCCCGGCAATGGCCGTGATCATGAGTAAAACCTGTATGGATAGTTTCTTCATCGAATTGTTTCGCTTCCAAAATTAGCGGTTTGTTCCATGAATAAGTATGCACATTAACCTTTATTAACCTAATTGAAAGAAGCCTTAACACAGCCTTCAGGCGTGGTTAGATAGTTTTGAACAAAACATAACATCATGAAAAAAATATGGATTACCGGGAGTTTGCTCTCCATTGGATTGTGCTCACTGGCACAGCAAAAACAGGGAACTGTTGTATATGAAAGAACCTCGCAGGTAAGGTTTAATATCGCCGATAACAATAATGGGGAAGAAAGCAAGGTTCAAACCCGTACAGATAAATTTGATCTATCGTTTGGCAACAATCAATCCTTATGGCGACAGGCCGAAAAAGAAAATGACGACAACGAAAACATTAGTAACAATGGCGTGCAGATCAGGATGATCGTTGCCGGCTCAGACGATGTGCTGTATCATAATTTTACTGATGCTAAAAAAACTGAACTAAGGGTCTTCTTCGAACGCAAGTTCATCATTGACGACAGCATCCGCCCTTTGAAATGGAAAATGGGAGAAGAAACCAAAACTATTTTAAATCATGTTTGCAGGAAAGCAACGGCAACGAATACCAGCAAGCGAACTTCCATGAGCATAGAAAACGGGGTGATGGAACGTAAAGAGATCGATGACACGTCGACCATTACGGCCTGGTTTGCAACCGATATCCCCGTGTCGGCCGGACCGGCAGAATTTCAGGGTCAACTGCCGGGTCTCATTCTTGCACTTGACATCAACAATGGAAAACAGGTATACCAGGCGATGAACATTTCTGAAAAATCAGACATCGCTTCTATTAAAGCCCCGGCAGGTAAAAAACATTATTCCCCCGCTGAATATAAAAAAGAAAGGGATAAAATGATGGAAGAAATGCAGCAGGATAACGGTGGCGGCAGAAGGCAGATACGGATCAATTAAATTGAACAATAGTAAATCAAAAAGCCCCCTGGATCAAAGGGGGCTTTTTGATTGTTTAGTGCTAATCTTAACGGGTGAATACCCGCATACCTCCTCCTGCATTGTTCAAGCCGGTTTTACTAAGACTATAGGTAAACTGTAACAGGAAAAACCGACGAAGCGTATTAACCCTGCTGTCTTCAATATAATTCTGGTTACTGGTCCTGTTAATGCCCAGGTTCATGTTTAGCAGGTCATTGGCCATGACCTTCAATTCTCCACGGTTATTTTTCATGAATTGTTTGCTGATGGAAGCATTCCAGGTGGCAATGTTCGTATTGAAGTCATCAGAACGCCGGCTGTTGATGGTATACATAAGATCTGTTGAAAAGTAAATGCGCTTTGGCAATTCCCAATCTAAACCAACATTATACTCATGCTGCAGATACGTATTGTTAAACGCTGGCTGCAAGGAATACCTGGATTGATTATAACGTAAAGCCATACCCGCAGTTACATTTATCTTCCGGTGAGGGTTCATATCGATCCTGATTTCCGGGCCGGCAGAAAAAGACCTGATGTGATTAATGATCCCATTCACAAATTGTTTTCCTTTATTAAAATTAATGGCGCTGCTAAGTTCAACTGTTGCCTTCAGTGGCTTTACCGGGAAACTGTATTGAATATTGCTGTTTAAAATATATACGCCATTTACATTCACCGGCCTGGTACTTTTTACCCCCAGGGAATTGATAGAATCGGCATTTACGATCCGATGTTGGGCTGACTGCAGGTTGAAAAGCCAGAAAAGATTTTTATTCCGGAAAGGCGAAACAATATTCAATTGTGCCTGGACCGTATGAATATATTCGGGTTTCAGATCAGGGTTCCCGGTTCTGATGTTCAGCGAATTGCTATTGTCGGGCACTGGTTGTAATTGAGATATCGTTGGTTGATTTGTACTGGCAACATAATTTACCGTTAAGCTTTTAAATTTTGAAAAATTATATTGAAACCTCGCAGTAGGTAACAGGTTCCGGAAACGCCGGTTTAATGAAGAATCCTTTGCCGTGTTGGCGTTGGCGCCTTCCAGCGAAGCTACCTGTCCTGCGATCCCAAGTGCAAAATTGTATTTCCTGCGTTGGGTTCGCAAGCGAATGCCGGCTGTGTGCAGTGCATACCTATTTGTATAGTCGTTGCTCAGGGATGCATTTACCTGGTCGTGTTTTTCGGTATTGCGGTTATAATCAAACGTTGTTCGGTTTGATGTATTCTGGGTATTCCCTTTAGACAGGCTGATTTCGAATAAAGATCTTTTAAATAACGGTTCCGTATAAACGAATTTGGCCATGTATCCATAAAGCTTTGCCCTTGTTTTATTTTGTTGATCGAGACTGTCTATCCGGGTACTGTTTCCCTGCTGGTCGTAGAAACGGTTAATTGATAATAAGGACCCACTTCCATCGCTTTCATTCACGCTGGTTTGAATTGAAAGTGACATTGTTCTGCCCCTGCGTTTCATTTTTTGCCGGTAGATGAGATCATTGATAAATTGAAATCCTTCATTGGTGAGCTGGTTGTTACTAAACCCTTCATTGGTAATGAGCTGTTGCTGAGAATATGTACTGTAATTGTTTTGTGATGCATTGTTAGTATGTTGAATACTTAGCGAAGGCGTTATGCGCAGAGAATGAAATGAATCGATCTGCCACAACGTATTGAAATTAAAACGATGGTTATTATTTTGATTATTGGCCAGGGAATGCTGGTTAAAATAATAAGCAGAATCGGGTAATATATATTGCCTGCTAATAAAGTTATCTGCTTTATAACCTATCCGGTTGAAAAAGTAATTATCCTGTACATCCAGGTTCTTCCCAATAATATTATTGTAGTTGATGCCTCCACCCATGGCTGTTCTGATGCCCCCGTTGCGATTGGTTCCAATGCCATATGTTGCTGCATCATCATCGGAAAAGTTTATGTTGATATTGCCACCGCCATTCCGTTGCATGCGGTTTAACTCCCCGGTAAAATTGAGAATGTCCATAAATGAAAATCCTTCGGCATTGGTATTGTTGCTCATGCCAAGGACCGATAACTGCCTTGCGCCTTTAAAAAAATTTACGTTGAGCCTCGATTCATAACGGTCACTCGTACCTGCAGCAACAGAGGCCTTGCCAAAACTGCCTTTCTTTTTATCTTTCTTCAGTTTCAGGTTAATGGTTTTTTCTGCATTGCCATCATCGAATCCGGTCAGTTGGGCCTGGTCACTT
>JAKQKY010000178.1 GCA_029560415.1 Bacteroidota bacterium
ATCAAACTGAACCTGGCCCGTGCATTCCGTGCGCCATCTATCCCGGAGCTTGCTTCCAATGGTTCGCATGAAGGAACGAACAGGTATGAGTATGGCGAAAAAGAATTGGCCAGCGAGATCAGCACTCAAACCGACCTGGCCTTTGAATATAACAACCGGCATTTTTCCCTTAACCTGGCAGGCTATTTTAATCATTTCAATAATTTTATTTTTTACCGGAAGTTGGCCGCATCTGCAGGAGGAGATTCTACAGTTGATGTTGATGGAGATGCGCTTACGGCTTTCACCTTTGATCAACGTAAAGCAAACCTTGCGGGAATTGAAGCTACGTTGGATATACATCCACATCCTTTTGACTGGCTTCATTTGCAAAATACATTTTCACTTGTATCTGGAAGATTCCAGGATGCCATTGAAGGAAGTAAGAATCTTCCCTTTATGCCGGCACCAAAATTATTGACGGAGTTGAGGGCAGATTTTAAAAAAGTTGGAAAATCCATTTCCGGTTTTTATATCAAATTCGAACTGGACAATACATTCAGGCAGGACCAGATTTTCGCAGCATACAATACCGAAACCGTTACGCCTGGTTATACTTTGTTGCATGCGGGTATTGGGGCAGACATAAAGAATAAAGCATCAAAGACTCTCTTTACTGTTAATCTTTCCGCCAATAATATTACGGATGTGGCATATCAAAGTCATCTCAGCAGGTTGAAATATTCCGCAGAAAACCTTGCTACCGGCCGTGCAGGTGTTTTTAACATGGGGCGTAATTTTAGCATTAAACTAAATATTCCCATGGATATTTCATTGAAGAAATAATAAGATGGATATACCTGTGCTTGATGCAAAAGAATTAAAGTGTAACTTAACGAAGAACTATTTGCAGCAATGAACAGGATTATTTTTTTTCTTTTATGTATTATACCGATGGTTGCCACTGCACAGTTGTCGACTGATAGTTTGATTCAAGTGCAACAGGCTAGAAAAAATGTGCCGGACATCATTTTTGAAAAGCCCAAACACTTTGCTTTTCTAACGAATATTCCTCCCGATGCAGCAGGGTATGTTAAACAATCGGTTGCAAGGAAAAATTTATATAAGATCGGCATTGTAGCCGGTTCAACGCTTTTATTATACTTGCTTGACCAGGAGATCACTGATGGTTTTCAGCGTCTATGCCAACAAGTAAGTATAAGTAGTGAACAACGATATAATGCGTTGATAAAAATAAAATTGGGCGGGAAGGAAACTACTATAGGAAAAATTCCCCGGAATATTAATACGGCTTTTTATAATATAGGACAGGGTTCTACCCCCATGCTCCTGGCGGCTGGGTTTTTTATTGGCGGGAAAATCAAGCGGGATAACCGTGCCCTGCAAACAGCCAGCCAGTTAACGCAGGCATTTATTACGTTGGGTGCCGGTACGCAATTGATGAAATTTTCTACCGGCCGGGAAACTCCATCCAGTGCAAGCCAGGCGAGGGGTGCGTGGAGGCCATTCCCATCTTTCAGCGATTTTCAGTCCGATAAATCAAGATTTGATGCATTCCCATCGGGGCACCTGGCAACCTTTGTGAGTATGGTTACTATTATTGGCGAAAACTATCCGGAAAAAAAATGGATCAAACCGGTGGGTTTTGGTTTGTCGGCCTTATGTAGTTTAGCCATGATCAACAATGGCGTGCATTGGGCCAGCGACTATCCGTTGGGGTTTGCTTTGGGTTATGGAACAGGAAAATTCATCAGCAAAAAGCATAAGAAATTCTACATGCCATCTTTATAGTATTCAAATCATCTATTCAAATTCCTTTGGCTTGGTTTCGGTATAATTTTTATCATAGCTGATAAAAAAGCGCATATAAATAACCCTGCTCAATCGCATCAGCCATGGTTGCAGAACCACCAGTGCAACTGCATTAAAAATGAGCCAATAAAAGATGCGGTTGTCTTCGGTAGAGATACCAATCAACACCCACCATGCAACGAAGGTACTAACGGAAATGGCTACTGCCAGTGCATAACTCACATAACCGGTGCCATACCAGAATCCTGGTTCCAGGTCGTATTTCTGCCGGCAGACCGGGCAGGTATCGGGCATTTCGAAAATGTGTTTGAGTGACAATTTGCGATAAGCATTGCTATCTGTAAACATGGGGCCTTTCCTGCAACGAGGGCATTTCATGGTTAAAATACTCCATAGGTAATTGGGTGTTGGCCTGTTCACTTCATTCATGTTGCAAAGTTACCTGTAATATTGATAAAATTTGTTGTGATTAAAATCTAGTTTCCAGCTTATTTCACTGGTACCGGCCTGTCGTTCGATTTACGTTCACCGATCTGTTGACGCCACATGGCATAGTAAAGTCCTTTTTCTTCCACAAGACTTTGGTGTGTACCAGTTTCAACAACGTCACCTTTTTCCAGTACGTAAATGCGATCTGCATGCATGATGGTACTCAACCGGTGTGCAATAAGAATGGTGATCTGGTTTTTCATATAGGAAATATCCTTGATGGTATTGGTGATCTCTTCTTCTGTTAATGAATCCAATGCAGAAGTAGCTTCATCGAAAATGAGGAGGTGAGGTTTACGCAACAATGCACGGGCAATGGATAGTCGTTGTTTTTCACCACCGCTTAATTTTAATCCGCCTTCACCGATCATGGTATCCAGGCCTTTTTCGGCACGTGATAATAAGTTGGTGCAGGAAGCCTTCTGCAAGGCATCGTTGAGATCATTTTCTGACGCTGCCGGGTTAACGAACATCAGGTTTTCACGAATGGTTCCACTGAAGAGATTGGTATCCTGTGTTACAAAACCGATCTGGTTGCGCAGGTCATCAAAATGAATTTCTGTTTCATCCAATCCGTTATAAAAAATCTTTCCTTCCTGTGGCCTGTATAAGCCAACCAATAATTTCATTAGGGTAGATTTTCCGCTGCCACTGGGTCCAACAAACGCAATTGTTTCACCAACATTTGCCTTGAAGCTGATATTGTCAATCGCTTTGTGTGAAGCAGTCTGGTGTTTAAATCCAACTCCATTGAAAGATAATGTTTGCACCGCTCCAAGTTTTTTTGGATTAGCAGGTTCCTGCTCCGGTGCTTTCTTCATGAGAATGTCGAAATTATTCAGTGAAGCTTCGGCTTCCCGATAAGATAATAAGATGTTGCCGATTTCCTGTAAGGGGCCAAATACAAAGAATGAGAATATCTGCATCGTTACCAACTGTCCTGCATCCATTCGTCCGCCAAATATCAACCACATCAAAATAAACAGGATCACCTGTCGCAAAGTATTTACCATCGTACCCTGAACGAAACTGATACTGCGGATACGTTTTACTTTTTTTAATTCAAGTCCTAATATCTTATACGTGTTTTTGTTAAGCCTGCCTACTTCCTGCTTGGTGAGGCCGAGACTTTTTACCAGTTCAATGTTGCGAAGCGATTCTGTGGTAGAGCCTGCCAGTGCAGTGGTTTCGCCAACAATATTTTTTTGAATGATCTTGATTTTCTTACTTAAAAAATTGGTGATGATGGTAAGAAAGAAAATGCCAACAAGGTAAGCGATGGGAATACTCCAGTGAATGAAGATGGCCGCATACACGAAAACAAACACAACGCCAATGATCACACCGAAAAGAATGTTGATGAAATTGATCATGAATTTTTCTACATCCGAACGTACCTTGGTCAGGATCGAAAGAGTTTCCCCGCTGCGTTGATCTTCAAACTGCTGGTACGGAAGTTTCATGGCATGTTGCAATCCATCTGTAAAAACACGGGCACCAAATTTCTGGATCACCACATTGAGAAAATAATCCTGGAAGTTTTTGGCAATACGGCTCACCATCGCAACCGAAATTGAACAGATCAGGATGAACCAAACGCCGGGTTTGTTCCAGGAAAACGAATTGAAAAAACGATCCCAATCAAAATTTTGAGAAGGAGGCTGGGTGCTGCCCTGGTGGCTGTTTGCCAGGTTAATGAGTTTACCCAATAGGATGGGATCGATCAGTGAAAAACCAATATTAATGGCTGCCAGTGTTAAAGTGAGTACAACGAGCCATTTGTATGGCTTCAGGTATTTTAATAAAATCTTCATCCAGTATAATTTATGGTTGGCCGGGATTGCCGGGCGATCGAGTAAAATACATTGAAAGATTTCAATGTATCAAATATGGTGCAATTTCGTAAAAAATGACGTAAAGGCAGAAGATTACGGATGATTGGTTTTTATCAATTGTTATCTGGCAGGGTTGAAGACATTATTTTCCACCCCAACCTTCCCTATCCAAACTCCTGTATTGAATGGCTTCAGCCAGGTGTTCGGGCAGGATGGCTGTACTGCCCGACAGATCAGCAATGGTGCGGCTTACTTTGAGGATACGATCATAAGCACGGGCTGATAGGTTTAATTTTTGCATGGCAATTTTCAATAATTGCTGCCCTGTTGTATTGATCTGGCAGATTTCTTTTAATGTATGAGAACTCATTTGAGCATTGGCATATACACCCGGTTGTGCGTGGTACCTGGCAGCCTGTATTTCACGGGCCGTGATCACCCGGTTGCGGATAACTTCACTTTTTTCAAAAACCTGCAGTGATGATAGTTCTTTAAAAGCCACGGGTGTTACTTCTACATGCAGGTCGATGCGATCTAATAATGGTCCGGATATTTTATTCAGATATTTCTGAACAGCACCGGGTGGGCAACTGCATTCTTTTTCTGGATGATTGAAATAACCGCAAGGGCAGGGGTTCATGCTGGCAATAAGCATAAAGCTGGCGGGAAAGTCGAGGGCAATGCGTGCACGCGAGATGGTTACTTTTCTTTCTTCCATCGGCTGTCGCATCACTTCAAGTACCGTTCTTTTAAATTCGGGTAGTTCATCCAGGAATAGTACGCCATTGTGGGCCAGGGAAATTTCTCCAGGTTGAGGATTGCCACCACCGCCCACCAGTGCTACATCGGAGATGGTGTGGTGCGGACTTCTGAACGGGCGTTTACACAGCAACGTTGCCCCATCGGGAAGCTTGCCAGCTACACTATGAATCTTTGTTGTTTCCAATGCTTCCTGTAAACTCAATGGTGGTAAAATGGTTGGAAGCCGCTTTGCCAGCATGGTTTTGCCGGCGCCTGGTGGACCAATAAGGATGGCGTTGTGTCCGCCTGCTGCCGCAATTTCCAATGCCCTTTTGATATTTTCCTGTCCCTTTACATCACTGAAGTCGATATCAAAATCACTTTGCGCAAGAGCAAAGGTTTCCAGGGTATCCACTACCGTTGGTTGTATGCTGGTTTCATCCATAAAAAAGCGAACCACGTCATTGAGGTGTTCAACTCCATATACTTTCAGCCCCTTTACCATGGCGGCTTCCCGGGCGTTTGCTGCAGGCACCAACAGTCCGTCGAATTCTTCTCTCTTTGCCTGTATGGCAATGGGGAGCGCACCTTTGATGGGTTTAACGGTACCGTCTAGACTAAGTTCTCCCATGATAATAAATTTCTCCAGCCTCTCTGTATTTACAAGCTGTTCGGTAGCGCCCAATGTTCCAATGGCGATGGGAAGGTCGAATGCAGTTCCCGTTTTTTTGATATCTGCAGGTGCAAGGTTTACCAGGAGTTTGGTACGCGGCATGTAATATTCATTGCTTTTGATGGCACTTTCTACCCGTTGCAGACTTTCTTTAATGGCATTATCGGGCAGGCCCACAATAAAATAATGCTGACCCTTGTTGTTAACATTCACTTCCACTGCAATGGTGATGGCATCAACACCATAAACGGCGCTGCCAAACGTTTTTACAAGCATGCAGTAAAGATTGCTTTTCGGCAGCAGATATACTTGTGAATTCCCACGTGTTTTTTGGAGATTTTATACAGGTTTAATTGGGGAATAGAACGTCGGGATTATTTATTTGATAAGAAGCGATTCTACTTACAACAATGATTACAGATCTTCCAGCATTTTTACCACGCCTTCTTTTTTAAGGATGAGATAGCCCAACCGGTCGTTGCTGATACCCGGACGAAGTTTGTAATTGAATTGTAGCTGGTCGTTTAATACTGATGTTTCAAAATAACTGAAGTTGATATTGGGATGTACTTTCAGTGCATCGGCAATTTCATATAAATGTGTAGAAAGAATGAACAGCGAATTCCTGATCTTTAATAAACCTTCTATTACGGCGCTGCTGCATTTCATGGCGTCCTGCACATTGGTGCCTTTAAATAATTCGTCGATGAGGATCAACCATTTTCTACCGTCATTTACTTTTTGAATGGTGGCCTTGATCCGTTGTACCTCATTGAAAAAATAACTTTCCCCTTTAATGATATTGTCGATCACATTGATATTACTGAGTATGCCATCAAAGAGTCCTAAGTTCATCGATGTAGCCGGAACACCCATGCCTACATGCGCCAGGAAAACAGCTGATCCAACCGATTTAATAAAAGTGCTTTTGCCCGCCATATTGGCCCCGGTTAAAAAGAGGAAATTGGTTTCCCGGTTCATGGTGAGGTCATAACTTACCGGGTTTTCTAACAGGATATGATACAGATCTTTTGCTTCAAGAAATGGTTGCGTAGTTTCTACAAAACCCGGGAAGGCAAGATCATATTTTTTTACCGCCATCGCCATTCCATACCATGCATCCAGTTGAGCATGAATATTCATTAAGTGCTGAATGTTGTGTTTATACTGATAGCGTAGGAACCTGCCCAGTTTTAAAGAGGTAGCCGGAGTTATATCAACGGCCTTATTGGCCAGAACGATGGGTTGCAACTGTTCGGTATTCATCAGTTTTTGGGCATCGAGCAGCAGCAGGCGCATAGGCTCCGGCGTTTCATCCGACAAAAAATGAGTAAGCATCTTTTGCATGCCTTTGATGAAATCGAAACAGTGGATGAGGGAGTATTTTAAAAGCGAAAAATCGGGGCCATGTAGTAATTTATAACTCATTACCGTTACCTGGGTTGGATTGGCTGGGATGGGATCGAACGATGTTTCATAAAAACGCTCTACCACTTTAATGGTACCATTGCTAATCTCCATCGGCCATTGTTTCTCTTTGCTGATGATGAGGCGAAGGGTTTGCTGTACACCATTTATAGCTTCGAGGCTGTTCAATGGGTTGCAAAGTTTTAGCTGCAACCTGTCTTTACCATTACTCGTGAGCGTTAGATTGATTTTATTGAAAACAGAAAAAGTTTCTTCCTGGTTAAAAACGGAAAGATCATCAAGCGTTGTTTTATCTATTTCCATATGTGTTAGTTCCGGTTGAATAAAAGGCGTTTACCCTTATAAGATTCATTTACCGTGTTATTTTCATAAACCATGTTTCCACTTACCATGGTATGGGTGATGCAGGCAGGGAAATTAAATCCTTCCAGGGGGCTCCAGCCGCATTTATACAGGATGTTGTCTTTGTTCACGGTATATCCCTGGTTCAGGTCAACCAATGCCAGGTCGGCAAAATAACCTTCACGTATATAGCCCCGTTCGCGGATATTGAAACAATCGGCTACTGCATGACTCATCTTTTCAGCAATTTTTTCAAGGGAGATCTGCCCGATGCTATGATAATACAGCATCAACGGCAATGCATGCTGCACCAAGGGCAAACCAGCATGCGCCTTTTCATAGGGAGGTTCCTTTTCGCTAAGCAGGTGAGGGGCATGATCGGTGGCAATAATATCGAGCTTATTATCGAGTAGTGCCTTCCACAATGCTTTTTTATTGTTGGCACTTTTTATGGCGGGGTTACATTTTATTTTATAACCCAATTGGTCATAATCATCGGCTGTAAAATGTAAATGATGCACACATACTTCTGCCGTAATTCTTTTTTCTTTTAATGGCATCATGTTGCCAAACAGCTGTAATTCCTTTTCGGTGCTGATGTGCAGGATGTGCAGGCGGCTGTTATATTTCTGAGCAAATTTTATTGCCAGCAGTGAAGATTCGAAGCAGGCATCTTCATTCCTGATCAGCGGATGATCCGAAGCTGTTAAGTTTTCTTTGATCGATTTTATTTTTTCATAATTATCCCTGATGATCCTTTCATCTTCACAATGTGTGGCGATCAGCATTTCACTTTCACTGAAAATACGATTGAGTGTACCAGGATTATTCACCAACATATTGCCGGTACTACTTCCCATAAAGATCTTTACGCCGCAGATGTCCTGTTTACGTGCATTACAACGCAGTACTTCTTCTGCATTATCATTGCTAACGCCCATAAAAAAAGAATAATTAGCCAGCGAAGTATTGGCGGCGACCTGGTATTTATCTTCCAGCAATGATAGGGTCAATGCATTGGGAATGGTATTAGGCATTTCCATAAAAGATGTAACACCACCTGCTACTGCAGCACGGCTTTCTGTAAATATCGTAGCCTTATGCGTAAGACCGGGTTCCCTGAAATGAACCTGGTCGTCGATCACGCCCGGGAACAGGTGTTTACCTTCGCCATCTATTTCGGTAACACGTTCCTTTACCTGCAGCGAAGTGCCGATCCTTTCAATACGTTCTCCGGCTACGAATACATCGAGGTGCTCAATTTTGCCTTCATTTACGACCCGGATGTTTTTAAAAAGGTATTTTTGCATATCTTGAATATACAGATTCTTTTAAACTGACAAACCTGATGCAAATTATTAAAAGCTTTATCAAACTGCTTGTTTTTGTTTTCCCTGTAACGGCCGTAGCGCAATCTACCTACCTGAACCAGGGAGCAAAGGAGTACCATTTTATCGACAGGCTCGAAATAAAACAACAAACCAATACAGATCTCAACTTTTCTACCCTAAAGCCATACAACCGGAAAGCCATTGTACGGCAGGCCGAATTCCTCGATAGTGCCAGGATGGGATATAAGGACTCAACCGGGGTGGATAAATATAAAAACCTCACCGACCTGGATCTGAGTTCGGTTGATGAGTATAACCTCAGGAGCCTGCTTATGAACAACAGCGAATGGGTTAGCGGCAATAAGGCCGATTTCGTTTCTAAAAAAGCCTGGGCCAATACTTTTTATAAGACAAAGTCAAACTTTTTTGAAGTGAACAATAAAGATTTTTTCCTGGTCATTAACCCGGTATTGCAGGTTCATTATGGTTCGGGATCTAATGATAATGATAAATTATTTTTAAACAGCAGGGGTGTTACCATTCGTGGTATGATTGGCAAGAAGGTCGGCTTCTCTTCTACGATCGTTGATAACCAGGAACGGGGCCCGCGTTTTTTCCAGCAAAAGGTACAGGCGCTTGATGCTGTTCCGGGTGTAGGATTTTATAAACCCTTTAAGAATGATATTACTAAGCAGGATTATTTTGATGCGAGGGGTTATATCACATTCAACGCAGCCAGGTTCATCGACTTCCAGCTTGGATATGATAAGAATTTCATTGGCAACGGCTATCGCAGCCTTTTCTTAAGCGATTGGGGAAACAGTTATCTCTTTGCCAAGATCAATACACGTATCTGGAAATTCAACTACCAGAATATTTTCATGGAACTGATGCCCCAGTATCACAAGAAGGGTGATACACTACTCGATCGAAAATATGCTGCCATGCATCACTTAAGCATGAACGTTACCAAGTGGCTAAACATCGGTTTATTTGAAGGGGTGATCTTCGGCAGAAAGAACCATTTCGATTTTCAATACCTGAACCCGATCATTTTTTATCGTCATATTGAAGGAACGGTGGGTAGTCCGGATAATGCTGTTGGCGGACTCGACTTCAAGGCCAATGTATTACACCGCCTGCAGTTTTATGGTCAATTCCTGCTGGATGAATTCATTCTGTCAAAAGTTAAAAATGATCCTACCAACTGGGTGAATAAATTCGGCATACAAACAGGCGTTAAATATGTAGATGCGTTTGGTGTAAAGAACCTGGATGTGCAGGTTGAGATGAATCGCGTGCGTCCTTTCACCTATGCACATTACGATACCGTTGCCAATTATACACATTACAATCAACCTTTGGCTCATCCGCTGGGAGCGAATTTCCAGGAGTTTATTGGCATTGTAAATTATCAGCCATTCCCTAAATGGTATATCAATGCCAGGGTCATTTATTATAAGCAGGGCCTGGATAGCGGTAGCGTGAATTTCGGGGGAAATATCTTCCGCGATTACCGTACAAGGTCGGCCGAAACAGGGTTTAAAGTGGGCGGTGGACAAAAAGCGACCAGCTTCAATGGATTGCTGGAAGTATCTTATGAGTTCAGGCAGAACTTATTCTTTGAATTGACCTTATTGCAGCGCAACTATTCCATATCAGGTATTTCCGGGAATAACAATGCGACCACCATTACTGCAGGTGTTCGGTTAAACATGTTCAAGAGAACCTATGATTTTTAACTGGGATGCGTAGACGCAAATACTCTTTATTCTACTGTTAAAGAAAAGGTTAGTGTCCTTGAATTGATGCGGTCGATGGTATTTGAAAATTTCAGGTCCGGATCCCGGCTGTGTACATTTTTGAAACCCCATCCCAATTTTAATTCGGGGGAGAGTACAAAGTATGGGAAGTAAAAATGGAAGCCGATCCCGGCTTCAACACCATAATCGATCTTATTTAGTTTGATCAGGTTGCCCGCATTCTTATCTCCTTTATTTGCTGCAAAATCATATTCCAGTTTTCCGCCAGCCATCATGTATACCTTGAGGTTATTGATGCGGTCGCTGCTAAATTTTATCTGTACCGGTAACGCAAGGGTAATACCCTGTACTTTTTTTAAGGTAACGCTGTCTTCGGTTTGTAAACGATCTGGATATTTTAACGTGTATTCAAAAGCTTTTTCGGTAAATACAAGATTCAATGGATAAGTACGCAGGTCGAAATGATTTCCGAGGCGCATATTCACCAGCCACGCCAGGTTGATACCGGTGCTGTTCACACTTTCTACAACCAACACGCTATCGTATTGCAAAAAGCGGGGGTGGTGTTCGAAGCTATAATGCGAACGGTTCATCCCGAGGTTGATTCCAAAGTGAAAAGCTTTGTCATCATGATCCGGCAGGTTGAGTTCTGTTCTCAATTGTGCAAACAGGTTCGAAGGGCACAGTGTCCCCAGGATGATAACGTATATAAATATTATTTTTCGCCGCAATAGATACTGCATATTCCTAAACTGAGGGTTTTGCTATAAGTGTTGTGATATCCTATTTGATCAAGGATTTGAGTAAAGTTTTTTCCTTCAGGGAATTTTTTTATTGATTCGTCTAGATATTTATATGCATTGCGATTCTTCGAAAATAATTTCCCCATATTCGGGGTAACGATCTTCATATAAAAATTATAAAAAGATCGTACAAAAGGCAACTTCGGTTTGCTGAATTCCAGGACCACTAATTTTCCGCCTGGTTTCAATACTCTTCTGATCTCCGATAGTCCCTTTTCCAGCTGTTGAAAATTTCTTACACCAAATGCTACGGTTACAGCGTCAAACGTATTATCATTAAAACTTATTGCTTCACTATCTCCATTTAACAATTCTATAGTATCCTGCAGCCCCAGCTTTTTTATTTTCTTTCTGCCCAGTTCCAGCATACCATCACTGATATCAATTCCTTTAATCTTACCGGGTTCAAGCAAACGGGATGCCATGATCGCCAGGTCGCCTGTTCCTGTAGCCACATCCAGGATATAATCATGTGGTTTATCCTGTAATTGCCTGATGGCTTTCTTTCTCCACCTGGTGTCGATTCCTGCACTCAAAAAGCGGTTCAGGAAATCGTAGCGCCCGGCAATATCATCAAACATCCCGGCTACCTGTTCTTTTTTACTCAGGTTCGAATGCTTGTCGGGAACAACCTGGTCATGTGCAAATTCTGTCATACTATGCTGCAAATATAAGCTGTTTCAAGCTTTTCATGATTGGGCGGCACGTTTGTTTGGCTCAATAAAGAGTATTTTTGCAAAACAATCACAATTCAATGAAGATATTAAAGGCCAGTTATGTAGTCAGCAGCCCGGATCATGAGAAATGTCCCCCGCCCGATAAACCCGAATATGCATTCATCGGGCGAAGCAATGTGGGCAAGTCTTCCCTGATCAATATGATCTGCAACAATGAAAAACTGGCCAAAACATCAGGGTCTCCGGGTAAAACACAGCTCATCAATCATTTTGAGATCATCAGCAATGTGGATGAATCGGATGGCAAGAAAAAAATTGACACCTTTAAGTGGTACCTGGTGGATCTGCCGGGATATGGTTTTGCAAAGGTGAGCATGCGCAGCAGGCGCAGGTGGGAACAGATGATCGAGAATTACCTGCGCAAACGCGAGAACCTCACCATGGTGTTTGTATTGATCGATTCGAGGCATACACCACAAAAAATAGACCTTGAATTCCTGGAACAACTGAAACTCTGGAAAGTACCTTTCTGCCTGGTGTTCACCAAAAGTGATAAAGAAAGCCAACGGATCGTGAGCAAGAATGTCAAAGACTTTTTAGAAGCCATGAAGAAGACCTGGCAATTCCTGCCGCAGCATTTTGTATCGAGTGCGGTTAAAAAAACAGGGAAAGATAAGTTGCTCTCCTTTATCGGCGAGACAAACGAGGACATCGGCAAGTAGGGGTTACCGATAGTATGCATGCAACATGCATTGAAATAATAAAACTGTAATTAATTCACCGCTTTATTTGCACAACAACTGCTGGCAAATGCTTCTGGTTTTGCTTTGAATGCAAAACCCATGCCCAGGATGTATCCCATAGCTTCCCGCAAAGCTTCATTGCTTTTGAACTGGGGATTGGTATTGATGTCGGCATGAACTTCCATATCCACATCATATTGAGTGAACAGGTTACAAAGTTCATAAGCGATCTCAATGCTTTTGGCCACTTCTACCAGCATGCGCTCCTTGATGCTGTATTTTAAAAGTGTTTTTTCATTGTGGATGAACATGAATCCTCCATGCCCTTCTCTTAAAAATACAATGACGGTGGCAAATTCGGTATCCAGGCCTTTTACCTGGCTGTCGGTACCAATGCAGACTTTTAATTTGAAGCCGAGGCTTGTTTCGCGTTTGATGGCTTGTTCTACGGCGTCTTTGATGGGTAGCTGAATAGCATCTCCGTTAAATTTTCTCCATAGCATAAAATGGGGTTTTCTAAAGTTACTTATTATAACGCCCGTTTACAAGCTTTGTGTATGAAGATTTTGTTATATGTGGAAATGTGAATAATTGTGCAGAAGCTTTGTTGCCTGGGATTCCCAAATAAAAAAAGGGGCCAGCCCCTAACGCTGACCCCTAACTTACACATGAATCTACCTTACTGTTTTATAATTCTTTCTGATTGTTGTTCATTCTTGTTGTATAACTGTAACAGGTACATGCCGCCGGGGAACCTGTCCATGTTGATATTATTTGATCCTTTAAAACCATTGCCGGTAGCCAATAATCTTCCGTTGCTGTCCATTAACCTGTACTGGTAAGCATCTGCAGCCATAACCCTGATCTGCTGTTGAATGAGATTGCCGACCGTGAAAGCTTTTGTTGATTTACCATCGCTTTTCAGGGCAACGATGTTTGAGTACACGGTCTGGTTCAGTACGGATGTTACCATTAAACGATAATACAGGGTATTATTATTGTGTGGATCGTAATTAAATATTTTATTTGAAGTAGCAACTGTTGTCAATGGATTAAAGTTGATGCCATCAGCAGACACTTCCAGGTTTTGAGAAAGGATCGGATCATCAGATAAAATATCCCAGTTCAATTTGTGCTTGCTGTTCTCAATGCTGCCCGAGAGACTTACATTCCTGATCGGTAGTGCGCCCATGAACCCTGTCATGCGGTATGCTCCGAGGCTTCCATAATTACTGCTGTAGAGGTTACCACTTCCATCGAGTACAAAATAATAGGTACCTGTATTCAGCGTGGTATCAATAACAGCACTCATGATAGACATTGGATCGTATGTACGGATCAGTGTTTTAGCTGCATCAAAAAGCTGTATTTTAATATCGAGGTTTGCCCCAACATTATTTCCACCCAGGCTATTTGGAATTGCCTCCAAATGGAAATGGCTATTCTGCGTGGCAACAAATTTAAAGGCATCCTTGTCTGTACTGGTTGCAATTAATCCATCTACGGTAAATGCATTGTTGCCGAGGCTATAAGTGGATCCGTCAAGGGTTTCATTGAAATCATCTGTGCGGTATGAAAACCCGTTCTGTGATGTGATGATAGTGAGGTTGTCCTGAACGTTGGCACAACCATAAGGTGTAGGTCCATCGTTCCAGCCCGTCATATTTTTATAATAGCTGTTACCCATTACCGGTGCCCAGCCTGTTTCGCCGCTTCCTGATCCTGTATTATAGGTTTCTACCAGGGTACAGTTTGTATCGTATGAAGATTGATGAGATAACCCTAATGCATGGCCGCTTTCATGTGAACAGCATTCACCAACATATTTCGGATTATTAGGTCCTAATTTATCTGAGAAAACAAAGGCCGGTGTATCATCGCCCCAGGTAAAGGAACCAATATAAGAAATGCCTCCCACGTTTGGTTTCCAGCTACTCGTTGGCGTTATGATCACCCTGATGCGCTGTGTTAAAGGTGCAGCCAGGAATTTCGTTGAATCGGTCGTGATGTTGATATTAAAAGGACGATAATCTTCCGACACACGATTGAAGATCTCAGTTATTTGTTCGTCGGTGAGTCCCGGTGAAGCGCAAAAAATAGGATTGCCGCCATTCCATACCGAACTGGTAACGGTTTGTCCGTCAAAATCAAGGTAAACAGTTGCAGTAGCAGAAGGTAAACTGTTTAGTTTTGGTAAACTGTATGCATGCAAACTGCAGCAAGTAAGGATGAGTAAAATTATTTTGGTAAAGTTTTTCATGATATAGGGATTAAAACCGTCAGGGCCGGTTGCTATTGGATATTGGTATTGGTTTTTTATTGATAGCTACAGTCTTGTAGAATTCTGTCTGTTTCAAACTTCTGGAACCGGTAGTTATCCTTGTTGTCTTTTTTTATTTCATAGCCATCCTGTGCATCGGGATTGATGATCCTTCCTACATAGGAAATGCTGTTATCGGCATTGGTCAAACGCGAAACCTGGAAGATGGCATTTCCAAAGGCGGCTGATCTTATTAATACAGATTGCAGGTTACTGTATTTAAGCTCATTGCTTAATACGATGCCTTCAAAATGGAATTGATCATTAAATGCGATGTTGATGTTGTTGCCCGGAATGGCGGAAAATGTTTGCTGAAGGGTCGTTTTCGAAAGATCGATAACCTCCGGGAACTGCCCGAATAAACGGGGCTTTGTTTTCTGGGCGGATACTGCCATTGTTGATAGGGACAACATCAGCAGTAAAAGGATTTTACTAAGGGGTTTCATGGTATCGGGTTTAAAAATGCATTATTTGGTAATAAGCATATATCCTGAAACGCCGATTTTAATTCCTTAGTATGTAAAAAGGTCCCTTTTTCAGGGACCTTGTATAAATTAGAAAATTTTCTATAGTTAAAACTGGTCTGTGCTCAATAAAACAAGGGTGCAGGCTTCCTCGGTCTTGATGCCTTTTTCCCTGGCCAGGGATGCCAATTCATCGTTTTCGGTCCCCGGGTTAAAGATGATCCTTGCCGGATGTAACCCTAATATGTAATCATAATATGGTTTTTGATTGTCGGGGTTCAGGTAGAGCGTTACGGTATCAATGCCGGGTTCATTTAATTTTTCAGTAGAGATATGGATCCCGTGCACCTGGCCTGCTTTTTTACCAATCGCCACTACCGGGTGATCGTGTGCCAGTAACCTGTGAATGGCCAGGTTGCTGTACCGTTGAGGGTTTTCTGAAGCGCCGAGTACCAATGTTTTTTTGGATGACATAATGATTAATTTAAAAATCTTGATTGTAATGATGGCGTGGGAATCATACAGGCATCTTTTTTACCAAACCAGCTATATCTTTTTTTTGCAATGAGATCATACACTGCATTACGGATGAAGGCGGGTATGATCCTGAAACTACTCAATATCCTGATGGGACCAGATAATTGTGATGCCACTTTTAGTGCAGCGGTTGATTTGGTATAGACCTGTCCATCCTGGATCAACACAAAGGAATTAAAGGTATTGGCCGGCAATTGAAATTGCCTGAGTAATTTCTGACCGTTATTTCCCTGCAGGGATGCAAACCTGAATTTTTCTTTCGGATCATGTTTGATCACAAACTGAACAGCGTCGTTGCATAAGTTGCATACACCGTCGAATAATATGATTGGACCAATCTCCTGCATACTGCAAATTAATTCAAAGAAAACTTTCCTCCTCCATTATATACATGAACCTCTATTAATATTTCGTTTCCCGCAATACTCTCTTACCAGTGAAAATACCCTGCCAGGTTTGTAAAAAAGAGCAAACTAAATGTTACAGCAAACAGTATGAACAATGCATTCATGCCTATTTCACCAACTTTGAAAATTAATTTATTTGGAATTTGATACATGGGATAGTATGCAAATTGAGTAATAATTTTCCCTGTCCAGTAAGCGGCAAT
>JAKQKY010000184.1 GCA_029560415.1 Bacteroidota bacterium
CAAGTCCAACAGGCGATTGTGTAAACAGGTTGCGGTTATATTATTCGCTTTCCGATAATTTTATTTCCGCTTTTTTTCTTTCGGTAATGTTTATGAATGATCCCAATACCCTGGTGGTTTTTCCATCGATAGAATTTAAAACAAACCCGCGTTGCAAAACGGTGCCATAGGTATTATCTGCCTGTAAAAAACGGATCTCGTCCTGCCATATTTTTACCAGGTTATTTTTCAGTTGTTCTGTTCTGTCGAGAATACTTTGCCTGTCGTGTGGATGGATCTTTACCAACCAGGCATCAAGCGAAGGCAAAGGTTTTTCTGGGTCAAATCCAAATAAGGTAAAGTAACTATCGCTGAACCATATTTCATTTTGATGTATGTTCCATTCAAACAATACATCATTGGTGGTTTTGCTGATGATGTTAAACCGTTCATTCGATTTTTGCAATGCCTCCGCGGCTTTTTTCCGTTCGGTGATGTCCCTGCTGAACGCCTGTAGTCTTCCATCAGGAAGCATTTTTGAACTGATCTCCAGGTCGTAGATCGTGCCATCACTACTTTTGATCTTCCGTTCAGTGATGAGGGTCTTTCCTTGCAGTAATTGATCAATATTGCCCTGGCTGTCGATAGGCGGATCATCATAAAATACATCCTTAACATTTATTTTCTGCATGTCGGGTAACGATAATCCCATCATCGAGCATGCCTTGGAGTTAGCTTCAAGGATATGTCCTTCCCGGTCAGATATCACGATGGCATCAGATGCCCGTTCAAAAATGATGCGGTAATTCTGTTCACTTTCCCTGAGTAATTCTTCCGTTTTTAATTTAGCCAGTTTCACCTGGTTATTTTCCAGTGACTTCAAAATGGCAGTAGGCAGGCGTTGTAAATTCCCTTTCAGGATATAATCATCGGCACCATGTTTGATGATTTCCGCAGCGTATTCTTCTGATACCGTTCCGGTGACCAGGATGAACGGCGTACAGTTATTTTTTTCCCTGGCGAGATACAATGCATCCGTTGCATTGAATTGGGGAAGTGAATTATCGGCCAGGATGATATCAAAAGCAATGTTTTCGAGGGCATGCAAGAACGATTCCTTATCCGAAGCAAGGGTTGTCGTAAAAACGAATCCTGATCTTTCTAAGAATCTTATTATCAGCTCAGCATCTGCCGGCTCATCTTCCATCATCAATATGTGCAGGTCTTGTTTTTGCATGGCTCAACCATTGATCATTGGGCTGGCGGATTTTGATTCATGATCATCCAATACAAACCTATATCTGCCACAGCTTTGGCAAAGGATTCAAAATTCACAGGCTTAACGATATAACTATTTACTCCTAAACGGTAGCTTTCAATCACATCCCGGTCTTCTTTCGATGAAGTAAGTATTACAACTGGGATTAACCTTGTGCTTTCATCAGACTTTAGCCTGCGAAGAATATCAAGTCCGTCAACCTTTGGTAGTTTTAAATCGAGGAGGATGAGTTTAGGATTAAATAAACTTGATCTGCCGTTATATTTTCCTTCGCCAAATATGTAATCCATGGCTTCTTCGCCATCGTCAATGTGTTTTAGTGTATTGGTGAGATTATGTTTTTTAAGGCTCCTGATCGTAAGTTGCGCCTCGTCAAGATTGTCTTCAATCAACAAAATTTCTATTATTTGTTCCATTGCGTGCTTTTTAATTATGAAAGGTCTGCTTATTCTTTGAATAGATCGATTCCGGCAGGGAAAAAATAAACCGGGCTCCCTTATCTGGTATTGCTTCTGCCCGGATATTTCCGCCATGTTTATGAATGATTCTTTGAACAAGGGTTAATCCAACTCCAGTGCCATCAAATTCTGAATTTTTATGCAGCCTTTGAAATACACCAAATAGTTTTCCTGCATACTTCATATCAAACCCGATGCCATTGTCCTGGATGAAATACGTGATCTTACCATTTTCTACGGTGCTTCCGATATGAATATGCGGTTGCGCTTTCTTACTACTGTATTTGATGGCATTGGAAATGAGGTTGGTCCATACCTGGTTCACCAGGTTTCTGTCACCGATTGCATCGGGTAGTGGATCACAAATGATTTCAGCAAGATGACCGGTAAGTAAACGGCTTTCATCAATAACCTTATTCACCATATCATTCATGTTGATGGTGCCCATCTGCAGTTGTTGCCTGCCAAGTCTTGACAGGTGCAGCAGGTCATCGATGAGCTGTCCCATTTTCTGAGCGTTATTTTTAATAACACTTAAGGTTCGGTTTCCTTCTTCATCCAGTTTGCCGGCATAGTCACTGGTAAGGATATTCGCAAATCCGTCGATGATACGCAATGGTGCCCTCAGATCATGTGATACTGAATAGGTGAATGCTTCCAGTTCCTGGTTCACCGTTTCAAGCTGTACCGTTCTTTGCTTTACTTTTTCTTCCAGGGTTTTATTTAGTTCGCTGATATTTCTTTCCGCTTTCTTGAGTTCTGTTACGTCATTTGAAGATAACATTACTTTATATACCTTGCCATTCTCATCGGAAAATGGAACATAGCTTGTAATGATATCATAAGCTAATCTTGTGGATTCAGCCCGGAAAGATTCTCCCCTGAAAGCCCTTTCGAGGTTGGGTCTTATTTCTTCAAATAATTCAGGTGGCAACACATCCTGGGCTTTTTGTCCCAGTAGCAGATCCTTTGTAAAACCAAATTTCTCGAGCATATCTCCTTCGATCAGGGTATAGCGGTATTCAGTATCCAGCAGGCAGATAACGGTGCCGGGTATACTAGAAGCAATGGTCTTATAAAGTCTTTCGCTACGCCTGACTTTTTCTTCTGCTTTTTTCTGTTCGGATATATCCCTGATAAAAACCGATAATCCATTCGGACCTGGATATATCCTGTTTTCCTGCCAAAGATCCAGTGGTTCAAAATAATCAATATTGCTTATATATTTTTGTTTATCCCTGGCCTCATAAAAAGCGTTGTAAGTAGATGTACCCACGGCATCCGGAAATATATCCCATATAGATTTGCCGATCATGCCGGCCGGGTCGAGGCCTACCATTTTGCCAATTTCTTTATTTACAAATTGGTACCTGAAATCATTGTCTACCATAATGAATCCATCATTGATCTTTTCCAGGATCATGGCCAGCTCTTCCCGTTGCGATTTTACTTTTATTTCAAGGATTTCCTGCTGTTCTTCAGATATTTTGCGTTGGGTAATATCTGAACGAATGGCCACATACTGGTACGGTTTACCTTTTTCATCCAGGAATGGCACAATGGTGGTATCTACCCAATATGTGCTGCCGTCTTTTGCTTTGTTCTTCAATTCTCCTTTCCAGATCTGCCCATTGGCGATGGTTACCCAGATGTTGCGGATGAATTCTTTGGAATGATATCCCGAGTTGATGATGCGATGGTCCTGCCCGATCAGTTCGTGCCGGTTGAATTTTGAGATTTTGCAGAAAAAATCATTCACATACTGAATGATCCCTTTTTGATCGGTAATGGCCACAATGCAGGATTCGTCGAGTGCAAATTTGTAATCTATTATCTCTTTCTGAATTTTTTTCAGGTGATCATCTGCATGTTTTTGAGGTTCGCTGATGTCCCTTGCAGAAGCGAATATGCTCCGGCTGTTATTTTTTTCGTCTACATATAGACTGGCATTAAAGATTAGTTCAAATCGATCACTGCTTCCATCTGCATGAAAGGAGAGGGGATAATTGTGAACGATTTCCTCATTCAGGATCTGGCGGATCATCAATTCCGCTTTTCCGGGATCAACAAACAAACTGGCAAAGGGTAGATCTATTAATTCAGTAATGGACAGGCCGGTCATTTTTTCGGCGGCTTTATTTACATCCGAGATATCACCGGTTTCATTGATGCAGAAAAAAGGATCAACCCCTACGGCCAACAAGTTAGGTGCATGAGCAAGGAAGCTTTCTTTCCGGTATGTATTTTCCCGGTGGTATAAAAAGATAAAAAGGGTTAATACGCCGAGTACGGCTAAAAAACTCCATAACTCTTCCTGGCTGTAGGGTAATGAGAAAACCTGGAAACCTGCCAGCAATGAAATGATAACACAGGTAATAAAATACTGGAATACCCAAAACAGGTTCTCCTGCCTGCCCGATAAAAAGAAAGCAAAGGGAAGATAAGCAAAGGTCCATAGGTAACCCGTGTGTTTCCATCCCCCCGTAATAAAAAGAGAGATCACCAATAAATTAGCAATGATCAAAAAGGCAATCCTGGATCGGTTATAAGCTCCTGTTTTTTGAAGGATGGTATAATTGGCAACAAAACAGGTAGCAGAAAGTAAGTGTTCAAAAAAAAGAAATGACTCGTTCGTTTCAAGATGATATAAAATGGCAGAAACAATGCTGTAAATAATTCCAATCAAAGTGAACACTTTGAAATGTAGTAATTCGGGGTTGTTAGCTGTTGTAGTTTTCTTCATGATAATAGGGTATATACCCCTTTTTCAGCATGATCGACTATCATTAAAATCGTAATCAAGGGTAATTGCTTTACAAAAGTTGACATAAATATCAACAACGCGAAATTTATTTTGTTTTTTAAACTTCATCTGTTTTTTTATGTTTTAAACCTGATTTAAATCATAAATGTCTGTAACGATTGTCACAAAGGGCAACCATTTTGAAAAATATCTTTACGATATTTAAAGCTATTACCAACTATTATGAACAGTACGCAAACATTACCCAATCTTGGCGCAAGGATCAAAGCGCTTCGGACTATGAAAGGCATGACTCAACATGAACTTGCATTTCAATGTAATTTTGAAAAGGCCAGTATGTCGAGGATCGAAGCCGGCCGAACCAATATTACCATTCGCACTTTGTACAAGATCGCCAAAGCACTCGACACAGATCTGCATGTGTTTTTTCAGAATGAACCCATTCAGGTAGCGGCAACTGCATAACTCAATTATGCAGCTATTGCCAGGATGGAACCGTTCTTCAAAAAGGCAAGATTTAGTTCGCAACCCTGACCCGGTGCGGTAATAAATGTTACAACACCGTTATACAGGGAACTACGGTTGTATATATTGGCGATTCCCATGCCTTTCTTCTTGGTATTGATATCAAATCCAATTCCGTTGTCTATAATGGAAGTGTAGAGGTGTGTGTCTGTCTGAAGGATGTTGATCTTGATCCTGGTCGCATTTGCATGTTTTAATATATTGTTTACCTGTTCCTGGATCATACGAAACAGGTTTACTTTAAATTTCTCCTGGTAATTATTCTCGTCAAAATATTTGGAAGTGAAACAGATCTTTACCGGGTGGGCTTTCATGATATCATCAGCCATGTCCTGCACTGTTTCTGCAAATCCCAGGTTATTGATCCTGGGTGTGATCATTCTTTTAGATAGTTTCCTGTTTTCCTCTATGGCCGAATGGGTATATTCCAGGGCTGTTTCCAGGAAAGGCCCCACCTCATCCTTGGAGTTCATGGCCATATCGATGTAAAGCCGGATGGTGCCCAATAATTGATTCACATTGTCGTGGAGCTCCCGCCCGATCTCTGACCGTTCATGCTCCTGCGATTCTATCACAGCCCGCGTGATCTCCCGCTGCCGGTTTATTTTCTCGATCTCAACTTTTTCTTCGAGTCGTTTTTTTTCTATAATGTCCTGTATCTGGGAAATGAAATAGAGCGGCACCTGTTTATCGTTACAAACGAGGGAAACATCCAATAATACATTGATGATGTTTCCCGATTTATGGAGGTAACGTTTTTCCATCTGGTAAGCAGTAATGCTTCCTTGCAAGAGCAGGTTCACATTTTCAAGGTCATCGTGCAGGTCTTCAGGATGGGTGATGTCCTGGAATTTCATCTGAAGCAATTCTTCCTCCCTGAAGCCAACGAGCTGGCATAACACTTTATTCACTTTTATAAAGCCGCCTTCGGGCGATAGGAGTCCGATTCCGATGGGAGCATGGTTGAATGCGTGGGAAAATTTTAGTTCACTTTGTTTCAGGGCTTCTTCTGCCGATTTGCGTTTATTGATATCCGTTACCATTGAAAGTGACCCTCGGATGTGGCCATCATGGTCAACGATGGGGGAGAAGGAAAAATTGGCCCAGAAATGTTTCCCCGATTTACTGATCAATCCCAATTCCATTTTTTTGTGAATGCCCAGTTTCCTTTGCTGTAAAAGGTTTTCATAGTTCAATTGTCCATCTGCATCCAGGAATGCCTTGTCGGGTTTGCCTTTCATTTCTTCTATGGAATATTCAAGCATTTCTGCCATTTTCTTATTTACAAAACTGGTGATATTGTTTTCATCCAAAACCCAGATGCCTTCCTGCGCAGTATTAATGATAAGCTTAAACTGATCTTTTGCTTTGCGTAGTTTTTCAAAAGCGATCTGCCGGTCGGTCATATCGCGAAAATTCCAGATGCGCCCGCCATAGATACCTTCTATCATGAGGGGTTGCGTGTAAACTTCCAGGATAGTTCCATTCTTACCTTCCAGCAAATCAAAACTAACGGCATTGGGTAGCTCCCGGATACTTTCGATTCGTGAAAGGAATATCATCGGTTCGTTCAGTTGTTGTGCTACATATCCAGTGATGTCTGCGTGATTTTCGGGCTTGCAAAGATTTTCTGGTAATTCCCAGATAGATGAGAATTTTTTATTGAAATGGATGATGCTACCTTCTTTATTAACGATCATCACTCCTTCACTTATCGTTTCCAGGATATCTTCAAAAATATCAGCAGAAGGTTGGATACTTGCTGATTTAGAATGGCTGCTGTGTTTGCTTTCTTCACTTGTTTGCATGGTTTGGATATTTGTTGTTTGGATGCAGGTTGCTACATTTCCTGATGTGGCAACGTGGTGCGCTTCTTTTTTATTTATTAAATAGCAACCTTATGTAAAGTGGCCAGTAGATTAATGTCTACCACATTTTTGCAATTCAGTTTTTTCAATATTCTTGCCTTATGCGTTCCCGTTGTGGAAGTATGCAGGTTGAAGAGTTTACTGATCTCACCAACCGATTGCCCGCGGATGAGGTATTGAACGATCTCAAATTCCCTGTTCGATAATTCATCAAACGGATTTGATTTTTTGTTGCCCATGGCCTCATCTGCAAATACATCCCGCAGGTTTTCGCTGATATATTTTTTATTATCCAGGATACTGTTGATCGCTGTACCGATCTCTTTGTTGGAAGCTGCTTTGCTCAGGTAACCCTTTGCACCGAGCTGCAAATATTTTTTAGCATAGATCTCTTCTGCATTCATGCTGAACATGAGCACTTTGGCCGTTGGTTTTACCGCGATGATATTGCTTAACAATCCAAACGAATCTGTTCCGGGCATGTTAACATCCAATATAACCAGGTCATAATCATTGTACTTGATTTTTTGAAAGGCCGCATCGCCATTGCTGGCTTCGTCTACCAGGCAATGTGATAATTGCATTTCAATGAATTTGTTCAGGCCCGATCTGATGATTTCATGGTCATCGGCGATTAGGATCTTTTTCATAAGTGTGTTTTTTTAGATTTGGATTATAGAAATAATTGGATACAATTTAAGTATGCAAATTAATTCGATTACTACAGAAGGATGTAGTATGTAAGTGAATTGGATGTAGTTGATTTTCTATAGAGAGAGTGGCCTATACTTAGTGTATTACTAGCCTTACATCAATGTATACAAATTTATTGCCATGATTAGTTCTGGCATTATTTAAAGAGAGAAATTATTCGAGATTTTTGTAGTGTAAAAACAGGGGATTACATTTTTCCCATTACGTACATATCGCCTTTGGGAGTGGGGTTTCCGCCGGCAGTTTCCAATGTTACGGCAAAGGCTTCTGCCTTTCCGAAACTTTTCATTTTAAGTATCTGGTATTTGTTGTCTTTCTTGGTCGTAATAATGAGTCCGCCATCAACCGGCTTACCATCTACAATGCCCCAAAGCTGGTATTGCTTGCCGGCGGGAGCCTCAGGCAGGTTGCTGGGATCGATGTATACCTCGCCGGTATTTTTCATCCAGAATATTTTTGCAGCGGCATCCGGTGCGGCCTGTAATCCATGCAAGGCAACAGGTTCACTGTATTTGCTTTGAATGATGTTCAGGTTATTTTTCATTTCATCATTCACGCGTTCCTGGGTAAGCAACTGTTGTTCGATACGTTGCTTTTCGGTTTGAGCCGTTTCAATTTTTCGATAATAATTAACATTCATAACGATGCTGCCTACCAGCAGTATAACAGAAGCAGCAGCTGCATATTTCCAAAAAGGGCTGATAGAAACTACCGGCA
>JAKQKY010000204.1 GCA_029560415.1 Bacteroidota bacterium
ATCTTTTAAATTTATCTATTAAATCAATACTTCAATGTTGCAGTGCCGTTCTTACACTTGGCGGTAACGTTTGACAATATGAAACGGTTGGGTTTTCGGAGCGCGTTCGTATCCACAGAGTAAAACGTTGACGCAAGAACCAAAGCCCCGCAAACCACTGAATCCCAACTGTTTTATATTGTGTGTTGAACTAAATCCCGCCGAAGCGGGATAGCTATTTCAAAAGTACCCGATTCTTTCTATACTCAGAGAATATTAACCATTAAATTTTCTGATTATGAGAAAGAAATCGGGTTTTACCATTGTAGAGCAGGCCATTGTGCTTGTCCCTGAATTTGAACATGTGGTCCGCAAACTGGAGCAACAGGTTACCCTGCGCGGGCAAAGTAAAAGTACTTTACAAAATTACATCCGGCGCATTGCTTTGTTTGTGGTTCATTTTGGCAAACTTCCGCAGCAGATCGATCCGGAAGAGATCAACGAGTACCTGGCCGCATTGGCCCGAGATCCCCGATCGCCCTCCCGAAGCAGCTTCAAACACATGGTTTACGGTCTGCGTTACTACTACCGGCTGCTGGGCATGAACAAAAACGCCATTGCACTGCCTTCATTAAAACAAGACACCAAACTGCCGGTCATCCTGAACCACCAGGAACTCAAAGAGCTTTTTGCTGCCCCTGCTCTGCTGAAACAGCGGATTGTCCTGACATTGATTTACTCGGCTGGCCTGCGAGGACAGGAAGTGATCAACCTGAAAATATCCGACATTGATTTTGAGCGTAAAACCATTCATATCCGACAGAGCAAATACAAAAAAGACCGGATTGTCCCGTTGGCTGAGAGCATGGCTGTTGGGCTGAAAAAATACCTGAAAGCCGAGAATCCGCATATCTGGCTGTTTAATGGCAAGGAACCGGATGGTCGTTACAGTGTCCGCGGCTTGTCATGGGTCATGCGTGAAAACCTGAAGAAGACTTCCATCTCAAAGGATGTGAACCTGCATTCACTGAGGCATTCCTATGCCACACACCTGCTCGAACAGGGGCTCAATATTGTCACCCTGAAGGAGCTGCTGGGTCATGCCGAAATTACAACCACTATGATCTACCTTCATGTAGCCCAATGCCCGCTCATAAAGCCTCACAGTCCGCTGGATACATTGTATAGCTACCCACTCAATGCGAACAAGGTTTGAACTGGCTGATGCAGTAAATTTGTTCGTTGCAGATTTGGTTGCCACAACAAAACTTACCCCTCTGCAATTAAAGGTCTTGAGCAAAATATCGGACTGCCGCACTGCCGTCCTTGGCGGGCACCAGGAGGCTTGTCAGGAGTGTGGCGCGGTGCGATACAGCTACAATAGCTGCGGTGACAGGCACTGTCCTAAATGCCAGGCTGCCCGGCAGGCATTCTGGATTGACGAGCTGATTCAAAACACCCTGCCTGTGAAGCATTACCACATTATTTTTACGCTTCCGCACCATTTAAACGCTGTTTGCCTGCACAACCAAAGGATGTATTACAATTTGCTCTTTGATGCGGTCTGGAATACACTCCGGTCATTCGGATACTCGCATTTTGGCGTTGAAACCGGGGCTGTTTGTGTACTGCATACCTGGGGTCAGAACCTGAGCCTCCACCCACACATCCATTGCATTGTTCCGGCAGCTGGATACACCCTGGATGGCCAATGGAAAAATATCGGTCATTCAGGCAAGTATCTGTATCCTGTTCTCCAAATGAGCGATGCCTTTAAGGGAAAGTTCCTCGACAGCCTCAAACGTGCCTTACGAAAACAAAACGAGCTGTCCCTTTTCAACGACAAAGTGCAACAGGCATACAACACCCGATGGGTGGTGCATTGCGAACCCTCACTGGCGAGCGCTGAACATGTGGTCAGGTACCTGGGCCAATATACGCACCGGGTGGCCATAACGAATCAGCGTATCTTAAACATTGCCGCTGGTAAGGTAACCTTCATGGCCAAAGATTATCGCGACAGAGCAATCAAAAAACCCGTCACCCTGGATGGTGTGGAGTTCCTGAGACGTTTTACGATGCATATTCTACCGAAACGCTTTGTGAAGATCCGCAGATTCGGCATTTACAACCACACTGCAAAAAGCAACCTTGATCTGCAGTTCGTCCCGGAAGTTAAGGCTGACTTAGATACGCTGATAAAACAAAAACAATCTCCTGAAACCAACCTGCAAAAATTTGTTAGACTCACGGGAATCAATCCTTCCATTTGCCCGGTGTGCAAAACAGGACGGATGGTGGTTGTCAGAGAACTGCCAAGGATCCGTTCACCGGATTGGCCCTCTCAAATAGATCTCTCTACCCTTTGCTGAACCCCATTTTGAATTGCAATTCTAATGCAACCAGGAAAGGTGTATCCGCAAATGAATAAAAAGTAGCTTTCTATCCAGCCAATTTTATATCAGCTGGTTTAACAAGCACAAAAACCTCCAATACTTCAAAGAACGTTTATTATTAAATCCTTTTATGATTCATCAAAAAAATGACACTAAGTGCATAGCATTTGGATGTAGTTCAACATGGAATAATCGCTGGGTCTTGCAGACCGCTCATATTCCTATTTATTGTGCTTAGTATTTTGATTTTTCTATACAAAAACAACTCAGAAGATTCCTGTCAAATTCGTCAAAATGCTCTATGATAGGTAATTCAAATTCTGAATAATTTTCTTTTGTGGAATTTACGATTATTACATTTGCCACGTTGCAATTAATGGCCGCCTGTATCCCAGAAAAAGAGTCTTCAAAAATAATCGAGTCATAACTATTTACACCCAATTTACTAATAGCCTTTTCAAAAATATCAGGATGAGGTTTACCTTTAATATTTCCATCGTTATATATAATATGCTCCTCAGCGAAATAGTCAAGCAAATTTAGTTTGTCGATAAAAAAATCCACATTCGATTTACCCGATGCTGTAGCAATTGCAATTGGTATTCTGAGTGCTTTTAAGTAGCTTAAAAGCTCGATAACTCCAGGTGCAAGTTGCATTTTGTGTTTAACACACTCATTTCTGTAAATAATCTCCTTTTCTTCGGAATATTGTTCAATTTCCAAATCACTTAATTTCCGTTTAAAT
>JAKQKY010000214.1 GCA_029560415.1 Bacteroidota bacterium
TGGTAGCCAGGTAAGGATTGTTGGGATCGCTGTCACGTTGATAATATTGCAGGCGGCGTTGATCAGGAATATATTGATCCAGGATATTGAAACTTCCAAACCAATGAAGCGCTGCTTTGTATTTTTTGAAATTATGATCGCCGGATACCTGTGTATTGAAAAATGTATTTGCTTTAAAGGCCAATTCAGTAGCACGGATATTATCTCCAGCCTGGCTCGATGAACCATCAAACTCTTTACCTGTGCGAAGCGTGGTATAATTGGTTGTATTTACATTGAGCATGTTTTTAAAAGAAACCTTGTGATTGCTGCCCAATTGTAAGGTGATATTTGCCAGTGCACCAGCAAGAACATCCTTGCTGTATTTATTATTGAAATAATTAAAACTCAGGTTAGGCACATTACCTTCAAATGTGTTTACCTGGTTTTCAAATTCAGTTCTTTTATTGCTCCTGTTATAGTTAACAGCAAAAACGGCAGCAAGCTTTTTATTTCCACCAAGTTTGGCATTAAAGCCTCCGTTGATAAGGATGCCCTGGTTTAGGGTAGGCGTAAACGTGGAATTATTTTTTGTGGCCGACCAAATATTTTCAAACTGTTTTCCATAGGGCGTTTTCTCGGCCGAACTCAGCAAAGAAAAAGCAGCTTTATTTGGCAAGCCTGCCGGAAGGCCTCTTAACCCATTATCAAAACCAAGGAAATCGGTATTGCTACCCTGGTAACTGTAAAAATCTTTTCCAAGGGTTTGGGTATTGAAACCAGTAGAAACCTGTACGGTTAAAAAATTACGCGATGGTACATCTTTTGTATTCACCTGTATCAAACCACCTGCCCACTCGCCTGGCAATTCAGGGATAAAGGTTTTATTGATGATGATGTTATCTATCATCGATGATGGAATGATATCGAAACTGAATGTTTTCCTGTCGGGTTCGGTACTGCTCAGCAGAACGCCATTGAGCATGGCCTGGTTATATCTATCGGCCAATCCACGAACAACAAGATATTTACCTTCCTGCACGCTGGTTCCTGGCACACGCTTCAAAACTTCACCGGTATTTTTATCAGGTGAACGACGGATGGCTTCTGCACTGATCACCTGGGCTACAACGGAAGTGTTTTTTTGATATGCTATCAACGCAGCAGATGTTTCTTTTCGTGCGTTTGACCTTACCACAACCGCATCTTCCGTTTTTGATTTCCTGTTCAAAACAATGTCGAGATTCGTAGTCTGGTTAGCATTCACTTCTACATCATCCAGTATTTTTGATTCATACCCAACAGAAGATAATTTGATAGAGTATTTCTTTCCTGCAGGAAGGGTTATTACAAACCTGCCTTCTGTATTGGAAATAATGGCTGATTTCACCCCATCTACTTCGATGCTGACACCGCTTAATTTTTGGCCCGACGAAACATCGGTAAGCTTTCCCTCTACCTGCCCGGTTTGAGAAAAAGCGCCAAGTGATAATGCAATAAATGATATAAATAAAATGAACCCTTTCATGCCTTGTAATTTGATGCAAAGAGACAATTTGCATGTTACGCCAAGGTGAAGGAAATATTAAGCAAATGTTACGGCTATGTTACGCTAATGTTAAGGGCTATTAAAACCTGAATTGCAAGCGACAGGTGAAGATGTCATCTTTCACATCGCTGATATATCCGGGGAGGGAAGTCTTCTCATTGTTCACTTTATCGTAAAAGATCATGAGCTTAACATTGTTGTCTATATAATAATTATATCCAACTGTAAAAGTAGAAAATTTGATATCGGCCAGGTTAAGGGCAGACCCGGTTTTGCCGATCTCATCCCCACTAACCTTCGAATTGGGATCGTACCAATCGTATTTGATTACAAGCTGGTGATGGCTGTTCACTACATGATGCAACAAATAAAAGAAGGCCCCGTTGAAGTTTCTTATATAGTAACCATCATTTCCCGTTAACAAGGCTGCAGGAGTTTCTGAACTTGCTGATGTGGCCGTTTGCCTTCCTGCCAGGTATTCGGCCCTGAGTTCGGTATAACCAGCCCGGGTCTTAATCTTATATTGAATATCGGCGCCATAATATTTGCGGGGAGCAATACGGTTTTGGTTAGACGAAGATGAATCTACCATCCAGGCCTTCAATCCTCCTACTGTTTTAGTATGGTAAATGTATTTCGTGTTTTGTATTAACCCACCATTTAGACAGGAAACTGCGGCCGACAATGTAGCCCTGCCGGTAAGGGGTAGCGGCTTTATGGAAAGCCTGCCGATCAGGTCTTTATGACTATCAAAATCAGCGGCGGCCGCCAGGCCCTGGCCGTTGAACAGTCCAACATCCAGTTTGAAAAACTGCAACGGATGATCCCGTTTCCGCGGTTCAAAAGATACCATGGCTCCCAGGTCGCGTTCGGTTTTCATGAGGATCTGGCTCATCCTACCCCTTTCCGGGGTTTCCCGGTCAGATGAAGACAGGTTCAATTCATAACTGATGGGTCGGGCGAACATGCCTGCCGTGAATGAAAATACCTGCAGCCTGTTTTCGTATAGCCTTCCCCAGAAGTCACGAATGGCTACTCCCCTTTCAGTGCCATCGAACTGGAAGGCAAACTGGATGGAGGGCCCTTTTGATTCGGAAAAATGAATGTAATCTACCCTGATCCTACCCCGCCTCAACATAAAACGGTTGTTTACGTTTGGAGCAAAATCGCCACCAATATAGCTTTTAGCTCCCTTAGAAGAAGCGAACTGGAATTGAGGCTGCATATATCCACCCATCCGTACATTATCGAATTTCTTGTAAATGAGCAGCATTCCACGGCCTATCTCCTTGCTGGTATCTACCATATCCATCAGTAACTGGGCTTCAGAAAAAGCCGAAAGGCAAGCTAAAAGGCAGAATAAGCTAAATTTTTTCACCCGACGTTTTGTGAGATTTGCATCAAAGTAATAATAATTTAATGTTATGCCTGTGTTAACAAATTATTATCAATTTCAAATCTGGCGTCATAGGAAGGCAGAATGATAATTTTGCGCAAAATAATTTGACCATGGCATTCAATAACATTCTGAAGATATTTTTACCTAAAGACCGGGTTTTTTACCAGTTGTTTGAAAGTGTAGCCGAGGAGTTGGTGAAAATGGGTAATAAGATGAAAGAGATCGTGAATGAACCTGACTTTGAAAAAAGGGGTAAACTCATCAAAGAAGTGGAAGACATGGAGCATGTAAATGACGAATATACTCACCGCATCTTCACCGAATTGGGCAAGAATTTTATCACGCCATTTGACCGTGAAGACATCCACTACCTTGCTACCGCATTGGATGATATTGCAGACTATATATATGCATCTGCTAAAAAAATCAATTTTTATCATGTAGATCCCAACGATATCGGCATCCAGAAAATGGGTGACCTTATTGCACTGGGTTGCGTGCAGATTCACAAAGCTGTAACCGAATTGCGCAATATGAAAAATATGCGCCAGATCACAGATGCGCTGGTGGCCATCAACAGTATTGAAAACCAGGGAGATGATATTTTTGATATGAGCATTGAGCGCTTATTCGCTACCGAACCCGATGCCAAGGAAGTTATTAAGAAAAGAGAGATCTACCAGGTGATGGAAATTGTAACAGATAAATGTGAAGATGCGGCCAATGTGATAGAATCCATCATTATCAAATACGCATAATACTAACGGCAAGGGTTAACGCTGTTTCTGAAAGTAAACCGCAACATCCAATCGCTACAACAACAAATTAACCGCATGACTTTTTTGATCGTAATCATAGCAATGGCACTGATCTTTGATTTTATCAATGGATTTCACGATGCGGCCAATTCAATTGCAACAGTTGTTTCTACAAAAGTTCTTACGCCGGGCCAGGCTGTTCTTTGGGCAGCCATGTTCAATTTTGCTGCATTCTTCATATTTAAAGATCATGGTGTAGCCAATACCATTGCCAAAACAGTAAAAACGGAGGCGGTTTATGGTCATGATATGATGCTCGTGATCTTTGCGGGCCTGCTCGCCGCCATCTTCTGGAATCTTTTCACCTGGTGGTTTGGTATTCCATCTTCCTCATCACATGCCTTGATCGGTGGTTTCGCCGGTGCTGCTGTGGCTTTTGGAGGATTCAGTTCTATCAACTCAGAACCCGTTTTAAAAACAATCGCATTTATTTTCCTCGCCCCTGTTGTGGGTATGATCATCGCATTTATAATATCGCTATGGTTCATCCATTCGTTTAAGAAGGGATGGATGCCCAAGATCATTGCATTCACCATATATGTTTTAGTAGGATTATTCCTGTATAAGAATATGGAATTTGATCCCGCAAAACTGAAATCACATTTTGAATCGTATACCCTGAAAGTGATCTTCTATTCTGCCAATTTCAAATGGATATTGCTGGCAAGTATTTTGTTGATCATGGCCAGCTTCACACTCTTTTTAAACGGGCTCAATGCAAATCGTGCCAATACCTGGTTTAAAAGATTGCAATTGGTTTCCTCTGCTGCATTCAGCATTGGTCATGGTGGAAATGATGCCCAGAAAGTAATGGGTATCATCATGGCCGCTTTAATTGCGTATAACCCTTCGGTATACAGTCTCGATCACATGGAATGGTGGGTACCGCTCGCTTGTTATGCGGCCATTGCCCTGGGAACCATGAGTGGTGGTTGGAAAATTGTAAAAACCATGGGTACTAAAATCACCAAGGTTACCCCTTTTGAAGGTGTTGCAGCAGAAACGGCCGGTGCCATTACCTTATTTGTAACAGAGGCGCTGAAGATCCCGGTAAGTACTACCCATACTATTACCGGTTCCATCATCGGTGTAGGAGCCACAAAACGTTTGTCAGCTGTTCGTTGGGGTGTAACGGTAAACTTACTATGGGCCTGGGTACTCACGATACCGATTAGTGGCTTGCTGGCTGCGATCACATTGGTTATCCTGCGATTGATATTCCCAACATCGTCGCTGCCGCATTAAACTCACTGCTTTCGAATGTGATTTTTTACTTTATTTGCAACTTCAATAAAACCTTATGCATCTATGGCAAAGTTTTGTGCAAAAGAAGCATGCTCATTCAATAAAAAAACTACTTTCGGGAGATGAAAAAAATATTAGTTACCGGTGGTTGTGGTTATATCGGTTCTCATACGATCGTTGACCTAATCCAAAACGGTTTTCATGTAATATCGGCAGACAATAACAGCAGGAGCAAACCAGCCATCCTGGAAGGAGTAGAGAGAATTACCGGGGTGAAAGTAAAAAATTACACCGTAGATCTCTGCATTTTCGATGATACCCATGCAGTTTTTGTAGAAAACCCGGATATTGACGGCATCATACATTTCGCTGCCTACAAAGCCGTTGGCGAATCGGTTGAAAACCCATTGATGTATTTCGAGAACAACAACAATTCGCTCATCAATATCCTGAAATGCGCATCGGAGTTCAATATTCCGCATTTTGTTTTTTCATCTTCCTGTACGGTTTATGGTAACCCTGATGAAAGCCCGGTTACCGAAAATACCATCACAAAGGAAGCAGAATCGCCATATGGATATACCAAGCAAATGGGCGAACAAATAGTGCGACTCACAGCCAACAGCAATGAATTGCAAACCATTTTATTGCGATATTTTAACCCGGTTGGCGCACACCCGTCTATTCAGATCGGCGAAATCCCCATTGGGCGCCCGGCAAACCTGGTGCCGGCCATCACCCAAACCGCAATTGGTAAATTACCACAGATGCAGGTATATGGCAATGACTATCCAACCCGCGACGGCAGTTGCTTAAGAGATTATATTCATGTGTCGGATATCGCACATGCCCATACCCTGGCCTTGCACTACCTCATCGATCATAAAAATAAAAGCAATTGCGAAGTGTTTAACCTGGGCACCGGTAACGGGTACACGGTTTTTGAAGTGATCAAAGCTTTTGAAAAAGTAAGCCAACAAAGTCTCAACTACACAGTTGCCCCACGCAGGCCGGGAGACATCACCGCGATTTATGCTAATAACGAAAAAGCCAGGTCGCTGCTTGGTTGGTCGCCGAAATACAACCTCGATGATATGATGCTTACTGCATGGAGTTGGGAAATGAAATTAAAACAGGAAGAAACTTTATTTGGGGGTAAAAATGCCCAGTTAAATTAATGCATGTCCATTAACTTGCAGCTTCAATAAACAATCAATTATGCTATCGGATATACAGGTAACAGGAAATAAAGATACCAGGAGTGGTTTTGGTGATGGTATCCTGGAAGCGGCCCGTGCCAACAAAAATATTGTTGCATTAACGGCAGACCTTGCGGGATCGCTAAAACTCAATGGCTTCATGAAAGAATTTCCGGAACGATTTATACAATGTGGAATTGCAGAAGCCAATATGATGGGCATCGCTGCCGGTTTAACCATTGGAGGAAAAATTCCTTACACCACCACCTTTGCAAATTTTTCAACCGGCCGTGTATACGACCAGATCAGGCAGAGCATTGCCTATAGCAACAAGAACGTAAAGATTTGTGCATCGCATGCGGGTCTCACTTTGGGAGAAGATGGCGCTACACACCAGATCCTGGAAGATATCGGCCTGATGAAAATGCTCCCAGGCATGACCGTTATTGTGCCTGCGGATTATAACCAAACGAAGGCCGCCACCAAGGCGATCGCCAATTATGAAGGCCCTGTTTACCTGAGATTTGGCAGGCCGGTTTGGCCCATCTTCACCAAAGAAGAAGATTTCGTCATAGGTAAAGCACAACGTTTATCCGAAGGAACAGATATCAGTATTTTCGCCTGTGGTCATATGGTTTGGACAGCCGTTGAAGCAGCCAAAGTACTGGAAGCCCGTGGCATCAGTGTAGAACTGATCAACATACATACCATCAAACCACTTGACAGCGAAGCCGTGCTGGCTTCTATACAAAAAACAGGTTGCGCCGTTACGGTAGAAGAGCACAATATCATTGGCGGACTTGGCGACAGCATTGCACAGGTTGCTTCAAAAACATGCCCGGTGCCCATTGAATACATTGGCACAAATGATACGTTTGGAGAAAGCGGTAAACCCACCGAACTTTTGGTGAAATACGGACTCGATGCCGATCACATTATAGCTGCGGCAGACAAAGTAATGGCGAGGAAAAAAAGCTGATTTCAATATAAATCTTTAAACTTACCCGGTAAAAACCAATCTTAGGATTGGTTTTTCTATTTTTGTGCTACTTAATTAAGTTATGGCCGACCACTTAGATGATAAAGAATTACTGTTTCAATTTAAAAATGAAGCAACCAGGGAACCTGCGTTTACCCGGATTATTAAAAAATACCAGGAAAAACTGTATTGGCATATCCGCCGCATGGTGGTAGATCATGAAGATGCAAACGACGTTTTGCAGAACATGTTCATCAAGGTTTGGAAAAACCTGGACAATTTCCGGGAAGACAGCCAGCTATATACATGGCTTTACCGCATTGCTACCAATGAGAGCCTTAGTTTCATTGAACAACAGAAAAAAAGGTCCTCTGTTTCGTTGAGTGATGAAGAAAGTCATCTTTCCAATAAATTACAGGCCGACAAGCACTTCGATGGCAATAAACTGGAATGGAAACTGCAACTCGCTATTCAGCAACTGCCCGAAAAGCAAAGGGCCGTTTTCAACCTGAGATATTTTGATGAAATGCCTTACGAAGAGATGAGCCGGGTGCTGGAAACCAGCGAAGGCGCCCTGAAAGCGAGTTATCACCACGCAGTGAAAAAAATTGAAGATTATATCCTCAACCGTTAAACTTTACCAATAAAACAAGGTCAAAACAACGTGCAAAAGGACTTACACATATTAAATGAGTTAACAGAACTGGGCAGCCCACTGGCAGAATGGCCAGCTTTGAATGTGTTTACCGTTCCTGATGGTTATTTCGATCAGTTGCCCGAAAGCATCTTATCTGGTATTGAAAATCAGTTAAATACTTTATCTTTTTCAAAGCAGGCACCCGTGTCGGATGTCCCGGAAGGATATTTTGATGGCCTTGCAGACAGCATCCTGAACAGGATCAAAAACGTACCGGCATCCGGGTCAATCTTAACCGATTCACTCAGGCAGGCTTCCGTGTTCAACGTCCCCGTTCATTACTTTGATGACCTGGCAACCAATATCCTGCAACGCATACATGCGGATGAGGAAACTGAATTACCGGTAACGCTACAGTCTGTTCAACACATAAATGTATTTACGGTTCCAACGGGTTATTTTGAATCTTTACCTGAAGCCATTCAGCAACAAGTACCTGCCCCGGCCAAAGTGATCGGCATTAATACCCAGCGTTCTTTCTTTAAATATGCGATGGCTGCAGCTTTCACCGGCCTGCTCGGTTTAAGTCTATTTACTACGTTTAATAAGAAGGATGACAAGATTGATACTGCACAATCGGAACTGGTGATGGCAGATGCAAACCTGATCCTGAAGAACAATAATTTTGACCAGGAACTGGAATCATTGGGCGATAACGACATTGTGCAATATCTTCAGTCAAATGGCGAAGATGTAAAAGCAGCCCTGGTAGCTTCTGTTACAGATGAAAAAAACTTGCCATCGGAAGAAGAATATTACTTAGATGACCAAACCCTGGATAATTTTTTAAACCAACTGAATATTCCACAAACGATCAATAACTGATTTTAATAGAACTACGATGAAACATATACTACTTTTTATTTTGATGGTTGGCATGTTTACCGGCGTGTATGCGCAGGACCAGCAACCCGATGACGCCAAGGGAAAACAGAAGATCGAAGCCTTGTACGTGGCGTATATTACAAAAACGTTGAACCTGAATGAAGACGAGGCGCAAAAATTCTGGCCCGTTCATGCGCAATTTGATTCCGAATTGAAATCGGTTAAACTTGAATTACCCGAACTGGACAGGCAACAGCAACAGTTGAACATTAAAAAGAAATACCAGGACAGGTTTTCGAAGATCCTGGGCAACGACCGCACCAATGATTTCTTCCGCAAGGATGGAGAGTTCAGAAAGAAACTCGTAGAACAATTGCGAAACAAACGCCAGCAAAACAATCCTAATCAACGGCCATTCAAGCGTAGGAATTTTTAAAAAACAAGTTTTTCAGACGAATAAAATCAATCCCTTTCCAGTACGGAAAGGGATTTTTGTATATATAAAACCTAATATCCTATTAAGCAACCGGATTATAATTGAGAAAAATTATTAATAATACTTGAATCTAAAATAATTTCATATATTTTTGTAATAGGTGTTTTTCATAGGTTAGCAACGGCCAGCTCTGTCTAGGGCAGGCCTCCTTTTTTCAACTATGCATTAACGTGATGTTTGCCTGCGCATTTTACAATGCGATGCTTGGCGATTTTATATCATGATAGAAAAGAAAAGTCCAGTGCCCGGCTTTCCCTTCTTCCCACCAACGGCTTCGCAATTCCATGCTTTTTCTGCCATCTAAATCATACTTGGCAACAAACCTGTTTTTCATTTGCTGAAGTTGTGGTGCTACATCTCCCCCATAAAATATTTTTTCATTACCATTGGTTATCCAGAATACAGTATGATAAAGAGAATGCGCACCACTTACTTCATATTGTATGTAACCGTCGATCGTACCATGATCTTCGAGTAACACAAGATTATTACTGTTGGCCAAAATTGAAAACTGTGATTGATCATACGATTTGCCCGTATGCTCTAATGCATAGGTCAATTCACTTTTATTTACATAGTAAGTAGCATTGGGAAAACTTAACGTTGGTTCGGCAGCATCATTTGTTTTTACCTGGATACCTCCTGCATGATCTTTATGTAAATGACTAAGCAAAATTTTTGTGACAGAAGCCGGCTCTATCCCATTGTTGCGCAGGTTGCGGTGTAATTGCGGCATTCCACCTGGTTCAGAAAAACCAAGACCCGTATCGATGAGGATAATATCCTTTTCGGTCACTACTACAAATGGTTGTACTTCCACCAGCAAACTCCCGGCAGGGCGATGATGCAATACATCCTGCTCCTTATTAAAAGGGACGAATACTTTGGTTTGATCGATGGTAAAACTGCCTTCGCTGAGCGGTATAATTTTCATGACTGCAATTTAGTTCAAATCGCCCAGTGGCCTTAAAACAGGCACTTATACCCGGTAGATCAACGTAAAACCATTTGCCTGTCTGCATCCAGTTTGATGAGGATAAACAGCAGGATGGTGAACGTGAGCAAAGAGGAACCGCCATAACTCATTAAAGGCAAAGTGATGCCGATCACGGGTGCAAGGCCGATGGTCATGCATATATTGATGGCTATGTGAAAGAATAAGATACCGGCTACCGAGTACGCATATACGCGACTGAAGGTGCTTCGTTGGCGTTCGGCTATGAAAACGATGCGCAATAGCATGAAGAGGTACAGCAACATTAGGATGGTACTTCCTACAAAGCCGAAATTCTCTCCTACCGATGTAAAAATAAAATCGGTATGTTGTTCGGGAACGAAATCGCCCTGTGTTTGGGTACCTTTCAAAAAACCCTTACCAAGTACTCCTCCCGATCCAATGGCGATCTTTGATTGTTTCACATTATAATTCTCTTTGTCGGTTTTAGCTTTTTTAGAAACAGGATCGGCATTGTTCAGTTCAACCGTAGCGGCATCTACAAAAGGATTGTCGCGGCCAACCATGCTGAAAATCCTGTCGGCCTGGTATTTTTGAAACACGTGCTTGAATAGAAAAGGCACTGCTACGCCCACGAAAAATGAACTGAGCATCCATAACCCGATTATGATGAGCAGCAACCCTTTATTTCGCTTGATCTTTCTCTTAAGAAAATAAATGCACAATAAGGCTATCACTGCCAATGAAATGATGAGCGTAGTGGATGGCAACAACAATGTGATCACGAGTAACACCCCGAACGAAGCCCCGAATACAAGATAACCGGGTGGAAATCCCTCACGATACATCGGTAACAGGAATGAAAAGTACACAAGTGCTAACCCGGTTTCATTTTGCAGGATGGAAAAAACAACCGGCAAAAAACAAATTCCCGAAGCAATGAGTTGGGAGCGGGATTTGCTGAAATCTGTATCAGATCTGGATAGGTATTTCGCAAGGGCCAACGCGGTAAAAATTTTACAGGTCTCTACCGGCTGAAGATTCATAAAACCCAGTGGTATCCAGCTCTTTGAGCCATTTACATTTTTGCCTATAACAAATGTGGCCATCATCAGCAGGATGCCTAAAATGTAGAGGATATTGGGTGTTGCCGTAAAAAATTTACTGTCAGTAAGTAATATAAATGTAGCCAGCACCACACATATGATCATGTAAAGGAACTGTTTGCTGTAATTCTTTTTGAATTCGAAAAGTGATTTAAAAAAATCATCATTCGATTTATACTCCACTGAAAATATGCACAGCAAACCAAAGATCACGATGATGGCATACAGCCAGATCATGACCCAATCCTTTCCCCTCAGTATGACCGTTTTCTTTTGAAACATTTTCTATTAATATCAGTTTGTGCTGTTAACTTTTCCTGGCAGTATCAATTACCGGTGAAATACGTTTTTCATCGGGCAATATCGCTGGTGATTTTACAATAGTGTCCGGTATATTTTCACTTTTGGGCTTTTCCTTTTTTGCCTTCTCCAGTTCTTCACTATCCACACCATCTTCCAGTCCAATGGTATCTTTCACAATTTTGATATAACCTTTTGCCAGCAGGTATGCCGAATCTTTAGAATGCCTCAGGGAATCCTGTTTCCTGAGTTCTGCAAATATCCTCGGGGGCATCAGGTTGAGGTTTGACAATTGTTCCAACCTGGCCAGCCTGGCTTTGTCGGTAATGGAATCTTTCAGGTATTTTTCTATCATTAGTCCTACTATCGGTGCCGCATAGGTGCCTCCAAACCGTCCGCTGTTTTCAACCACGCACATGATGGCAATTCTTGGGTTGTCCCTTGGTGCGAATCCGCAAAAGAAAGAGTGGTTCTGTTGTTTCACTCCACGGTAGTAGTTTTCCACGGTACCTGTTTTTCCGCAAATGGCAATGTCGGCCACTTTTGCGCCCGCACCTGTTCCGCGGTCAACCACGCCCTGCATACCGTCGTGTACCACTTCAAAGATACTGTCTGGGATATCAGTGGGTTCGATGGGATTTTTATATTTATCTAGTATATTAAATCTATCACCACCTTCTATTGAATCAACCACATGTGGTGTGATATACCATCCTTTATTGGCGATGTAGGCCATTTCGTTAGCCACCTGGAGCGGCGTTACATCTACCTCTCCCTGCCCGATACTCACCGAACGGAATGTACAGAAATTCCAATGGCCTTCTCCATATACCTTATTATAGGAATCAGGCGTTGGAATATTTCCGCTTTTTTCGGAAGGAACATCCACGCCAAGTTTACGGCCTAACCCGAATGCATACATGTAGTTATCCCAGCTGCGGAGAGCGCTATCGATATTCGGAAATTTTGGGTTATTGATCACCCGCATCATCACGTTGGCAAAATAAGTGTTATCCGAAATGGTGATGGCACTGCGCAGGTCGAAGGTTCCCACATCCAGGCAACGCATGGGCTTTGCGCCACCGCAGCCATAAAATGCTCCTGAACATGAAAACCGGGTATCTGTTGATATAACTCCTTCGTGCAAACCTATCAGGGCCTGCAGGGTTTTGAAGGTAGAGCCGGGAGAATAGGTTGCACTCACGGTTCGGTTAAGCAAAGGGAGAGCAGGGTTCAGAAAAAGTTCGGAAAAGTGTTTTCTTCTTTCACTGCCGGTGAGGTATTTGGGCTGATAGGTAGGCGCACTCACCATGGCAAGGATCCCTCCTGTTCGCGGATCTATCGCTACGATAGAACCCAGTTTATTCTGCATCAGTTTTTCTCCCAGCTGCTGTAATTCAATGTCGAGTGAAGTGTGCAGGTTTTGCCCGGCTATAGCATTGGTATCATAAACACCTTTTTCAAGTTTTTCGGTAAGGCGGTTCTTATTATCCCGTTTCCAGTATTCGATACCTCTTTCACCCATAAGCACGCGTTCATAACTTCTTTCCAAACCGGTCATGCCGGCATAATCGCCCGATACATATCCTTCCTGGGGATGTCTCTTTAAAAAGTTGGTATCCACTTCTGCCGTGTACCCGAGTACGTTAGCAGCTGCATCGTAAGGATAACTTCGTACCGAACGCTCCTGCAGGTAAAACCCCGGGGCAAAGCGATACATGGATTCATTAAGCATGGCCATTTTTTCCTCGCTGAGCAATGCTTCAAATACCGATGGCCTCGACCTGCCGTTCCGAATGATGAGGTCGATGATCTTTTTGTTGAATTGTGCTGTATCAATATTCAGGATTCTGCATAACGTTGCCGTATCCACGCCCTTAAGTTTATTTGGCGTAACCATCAGGTCAGAAATATTTGTGTTTTGCAGGATGGCATTCCGGTGACGGTCAAACACGATACCTCTATCCGGGTAAACCACTTTCCTGAATATCCCCTGGTCTTCGGCAAGCACTTTATACTTACTCGTAAATACCTGCAGCGTAAAAAGCCTGGCAATAATAATTACAAACAGGGAGATGAATATTAAGCGGATTACATTTTTTCTTGACTGGTTAAATACAGACATATATACCTCCAGCCCTTACACAGCCGGTGTTTTCCGGTAATGTCGAGGGTATTTAGATTTTATTAAATGGCAGATTATACCGACTTATGAAAACAGGCAGTTTATCTGAACAGCAAATTAGCTAATTACACGGTATTCGTTTTAAATTTTTGCTTCCGGGTGAATAATAATTCTGCGATCAGGATCAGGAGAAGGCTTACAGCTGTAGACAAGATCGTTTTAATGAAGAAATACCATATGTCTCCAAATTGCCAGGCTTCCAGGAAAAAAAGCCATCCATTGTGCAGCAGGCTGAGTAAACCGGCATAAATGAGGTAAGGCATCATACCACCCATGCTTTTAAAAGAAGGCTCATCGTAGTTTGTTTCTGCGCCTTCCTGGGGAATCATAAGGTTTACCAGGAATGGACGCACATAAGCGATGAGTACACAGGCAGCTGTATGAAAACCCGGGTGATGACGGAAACTATCGAGGGTGAAACCAAGCAGAAATGCGATCAGCATCAGCCAGGTGCGGTTCATGTTAAAAGGCAACCATAAAATAAACATGAAATAAATATATGGAGTGACCATCTGGTGCAGGTGTATCTTATCCAGTACATATACCTGGAAGAGGATAAATAAAATAAACCGGATAATATTTTTAACTAAGCTGCTCATGATGGTACCCTACTGGTATCAATGCTGTTTATTTAATTTGTCGATGATCTTATTAACGGGTTCCTGGTGTTCATTGTAAATGGCATAAACATATTGCAGGTTATAGAAATTGGCTGCCGTATGAAATTTCACTTTATAATAATTTGAACTCGATTCGGTGTAAACACCTTCTACACGCCCGATCAACATCCCTTTTGGAAACGTGGTGCTGAAGCCGCTGGTGATGATTGAATCGCCTTTGGCTATGCGGGCGCTTTTCGGAATATTGGTGAGGGTAACAAGGTTAGGTTCTTTTCCATCCCAGTTGAGTGTGCCCGTTTCTCCACCCTTTAATAATTTTCCGCTGATGCGACTGTCTTTGTGCAGCATGCTCATCACTACTGAATAATCATCGGTGACCTCTGTTATGATACCCACTACTGCGTTGTTTGGATCTACAATGCCCATGCCCTCTTTCATTTGTTGAGAGCGGCCCCTGGAAAGAATGATATAATTGTTTTGCGTGGAAACCGAATTGGAAACAACCCTGGCATGCAGGAACTGGTATTTGCGGAATTGCAACAAAGAATCGATACGGATAGAATCAACAACAGACTTTGATACAGTATCGGGCAATTCAAAATTCTGTTTCAAGGTATTGTACAACTTTTCATTGGCCTTGATCAGTGAATCGTTCGTTTTTTTGAGATGGAAATATTGTTCGACCTTACTGTATTGGCTGTTAACCCTACCGGTAAGCTGGTTCGACATATTGCCGAAAGCCGCATGATGATAGCGGCTGTAATGAACAATGAAATAAATGCTGATCACCTGCAATAGCAGGAAAAGAATGAAATTGAAGTACCGGCGGATAAATAGAAAGATGTTACGCACCTGCTTCTAATATTTTTGAGTATTGTTCCAACTGCCCGGCAGGAAAGCGGCAACTGTTTGTATTAATCGGATTTATCGCATTACGAAAGGAAACCTGTCATAATTTTTCAATGCTATACCCGTTCCTCTTACCACACTTTTCAGTGGGTCATCGGCTACGTGTACCGGCAATTTAATTTTATTGGTCAGCCTTTTATCCAGTCCTCTTAACAAGGCACCACCACCGGTTATGTATAAACCACGGCGATAGATATCCGCAGCAAGTTCGGGAGGAGTTGTTTCCAATGCTTTCAGAATGGCTTCTTCGATCTTAAAGATGCTTTTATCAAGTGCTTCAGCTACTTCCTGGTAGCTCACCATTACCTGCTTAGGTATACCGGTTACCAGGTCACGCCCGTTTACCGGAATATCATCCGGGGGATTTTCCAGGTCTTTCATTGCTGCGCCAACCTGTATTTTGATCTGTTCAGCGGTACGTTCACCAATCAACAGGCTATGATACCTGCGCAGGGCTTCCATGATATCTGCAGTAAATTCATCACCGGCAATACGGATACTTTGATCGCAAACGATACCTGCAAGGGCGATCACGGTAATACCCGTAGTTCCACCGCCAATATCGATGATCATATTGCCCACAGGCTCTTCCACATCTATTCCAATACCCAGGGCGGCTGCCATGGGTTCATGAATCAGGTAAACTTCTTTGGCTCCGGCTTGTTCAGCACTGTCGCGAACAGCCCTTTTTTCCACTTCGGTAATGCTGCTCGGTATGCAGATCATCATTCGCCAGCTAGGGGCAAATAAAGGCTTTTTGGGATATACCAATTTGATCAGCTCCCTGATCATCAGTTCTGCGGCATTGAAATCGGCAATCACCCCATCGCGGAGTGGACGAACGGTACGGATGCTTTCATGGGTCTTTTCATGCATCATCAGCGCCTTCTTACCCACGGCCAGCAGGTTCTTAGGGTTATTCCTGTCTAGTGCTACAATCGACGGCTCGTTTACCACTACTTCATCATTGTGAATGATGAGCGTATTTGCGGTACCGAGGTCTATTGCAATTTCCTGTGTGAAAAAATTAAAAATGCCCATATTTTATTTGGTGACAATCGTATGTAATGATTGCAGGCAAAGTTGATGTAAAATATTGGATTTAACAACGCCAAATGATTTATTTCTCAACAATTTGGCTAACGGTGTTGATAGGTGATCCCGGCCAGGATTTCATTTGCTAAACATATTAGTTTTTAAGGATGCTTACCTGGCAGAAATAATTATCGTCTACCGTTTCACGTTAGTGGCTGAATGTAGAAAGAAAAAACATCATTTCAATTGACCTGTCAGGGAAATTCGTAGCCGATATCAGGGCGGTAATACATGTCTTCAAAATAGAGTTGCTCCATCATGTATTGGGCCAGTTCTGAAGCCTCTTTGATATTGCTCCCAAGCGCCGTAACGGCCAGTACACGGCCCCCGTTGGTAACAACGGTATCATCTGCCGGTTTGGTGCCCGAGTGAAACACAATGCAATCTTCCAGTGGTTCTTCATCAAGGCCGTTGATTGCTTTTCCTGTTTCATAGGTTCCCGGATATCCACCACTTACCGCAACAATCGTGGCTGCTGCTCTTTCATCAATATCGATCTGAATCGTATTAAGCTCCTGGCGGGCGATAGCGGAGAATAATTCAACCAGGTCGTTCTTTAACCTGGGAATGATGACTTCTGTTTCGGGATCGCCGAGCCTGCAGTTGTATTCAATCACGTATGGTTCACCGTTGGTGATCATTAGTCCGATAAAAATGAATCCTTTGTAATCGAGTTTATCTTTTTGAAGCCCTGCAATGGTGGGTTTAATGATCCTGGTTTCTGCCTTTTCCCTGAGCGTATCATCAAAAAAAGGTATCGGGCTCACAGCGCCCATTCCACCTGTATTCAGGCCTTTGTCGCCCTGGCCTATTCGTTTGTAATCTTTTGCTTCGGGCAATAAAACATAATGTTTGCCATCCGTTACTACAAAAACACTGATCTCGATACCGCTCAGGAATTCTTCGATCACTACTTTCTTTCCCGCTTCCCCAAATTTAGAGCGGATGATCATCAGTTCAAATTCGGCCAGTGCTTCCAGCTGACTCTGGCAGATCAACACACCTTTGCCGGCTGCCAATCCATCGGCTTTTAATACGATGGGTAAAGAATGTTGCCGGATATAGGCTACGCCTTCATCATAATTATCAATGGTAAATTCTTTATAAGCAGCTGTAGGGATGCCATGATGCTGCATGAAAGATTTTGCAAATGTTTTGCTCCCTTCCAATTGCGAAGCTGCCATAGATGGGCCAATAACCTGGATATGTTTGGTGGCTTCATTGTCGGAAAAAAAATCGGTGATCCCTTTTACAAGCGGTTCCTCAGGACCAACAATCACAAGGCTTACCTGGTGGGTAATGCATGCCTGGCTCAAACCATCAAAATCGGAAACTTCCAATGCAAGGTTAGTTCCGCAAAGAGCGGTACCTGCGTTACCCGGGGCAATGAACAATCCTTCACAATGCCTGCTCTGCTTTAATTTCCATGCCAATGCGTGTTCCCTGCCGCCCGATCCGATAATAAGAATATTCATGCCTGATTTTTGTTAGGAATTTTATAAGATTCGGCAATTTATATTACTACTGAATGATAACAAGATTATTTTTTTCAAACGGTCATTATAATCTATTATTGAACATCATTATTAATCCCTGCAACGATAATTTATTTGATAGTGATAAAAAGAATTTCGCTATTTTGAGCCACTATAAAAAACTAGTATTTAAAAACCAACTAATATGAGTGAACAAATAAAAGCGGGTAAACACCCAAAAGGATTATACATATTGTTTTTTACGGAAATGTGGGAACGTTTTGGGTATTATTTAATGGTTGGGATTTTATTTTTATTCTTAACAGATGGATCAGGTAAAGGTCTTCCAAGAGCAATGGGTGCTGATGTGGTAGGAACATTTATCGCATTGGTGTATTTGACACCTTTTATCGGAGGATTATTAGCCGATCGGTATCTGGGTTATATTAAATCAATTTTTATAGGCGGCACATTGATGGCTGCTGGTTATCTTACAATTGCTTTACCGGGAGATTACACGGCTTATATATCAATGGGTTTGATCATTATCGGTAATGGTTTTTTTAAGCCAAATATATCTACCCTGTTAGGGAATATGTATAACCGGGAAGACCTTCAACCGTTGAAAGACAATGCCTATAATATTTTTTATATGGGTATTAATATCGGGGCATTCTTCTGCAACTTTATTGCAGCTATTCTTCGTAATAGGATCGGTTGGCAAGCAGCATTTTCTGCCGCAGGAGTAGGTTTGATCATTGGATTGATCGTTCTTGCATTTAGTTTAAAGCATATAAAAACTTATGATGTAAAAAGGGCTATGCAGCCTGGCGATATGCCTACATCCAAAATACTCGGAACTGTATTTGTACCTATGGTCATTTTTGCAATACTTGGCTGGTTCCTCCCAGGAAACATCTTCGGCAGTGATTCAGCAGATGCATTCATATTTGCCTGTGTTCCGGTAATAGTATTCTATGTTACGCTTTGGAGGAAAGAAAAAGGTGAGGATAAAAAAGGTATCGGCGCATTGCTATTTGTGTTCGCTGTTTCCGTGATCTTCTGGACCATCTACAATCAAAACTCAACCGGCTTAACCATTTGGGCAGAAACACATACAGACCGCTCGATACCAGAGTTTATGGAAAAACCAGCTGATGCAGTATATACTTTGCAAACGCTTAAAACAAGTGGACAAAGCGTAGATAGCCTTGATCAATACTTAAGGGTTGTAACAGATGATTCGGGGAATGCGATCAAGTCCATGGGTTCAGATCCTTATTTTGCAAATATGCCTAAAGATAAATGGCCGCCAAGTGGTGCTGTCAAAGTAGGTAATACTGAATTGTTTCAGTCGATAAATCCTTTTTTCATTGTTGCATTCACTCCGCTACTAATATTATTCTTTGCATGGCGATCCCGAAAAGGAAAGCCTGTAAGTACTGCCAGTAAATTTGCCTGGGCATTGGTCATATCCGGATTAAGTGCGCTGGTAATGGTTTTCGCTGTAATGTCGGTACCAAGTATCTATACACACAAAACAAGTTCGTTCTGGCTCTTCTTCACGTATGGCGTATTTACTGTAAGTGAGATATGCCTAAGCCCGATAGGATTGTCATTTGTTTCCAAACTTGCTCCACAACGTTTAACCGCTTTGATGATGGGTGGATGGTTTATTTCCACTTCGTTGGGTGGTAAGGTTGCAGGTATCATGGCTAGTTCCTGGGATAACATGACTGATAAACGAATATTCTTTGGAATAATCGCAGTTGCTGCTATCCTTGGTGGTTTACTTATTTTCAGCAAGGTAAAATCACTCGATAAAATCGTTAAAGACAAAACCGGTTCAGCATAAATTATTCATGATCACAACAAGGCGATACCTCAACGTATCGCCTTTTTATTTATCTTCCTTTTCTAAACCAACTGTTCATGATGGAGAAAAAAATATTCCAACCCTTCGTGTCGCCCCAAACGATCATGAAAGAACTTACCGTAAAATCCATTTTACTGGGAAGCCTTTTCGGGGTGATATTCGGAGCTGCTACTGTTTACCTGGCATTAAAAGCCGGACTAACTGTTTCTGCCTCTATTCCCATTGCGGTTATTGCCATTACGCTTGGCCGTAAGTTCTTCAAAACAACGATCCTCGAAAATAATATCATACAAACAACCGGCAGTGCCGGGGAAAGCATTGCATCGGGTGTAGCATTTACCTTACCAGGTTTCCTATTCTTATCCTCGCCCGACAGCGCTTCCTATTTCAATTACCTCACCATCCTGATCCTCGCCATTGTGGGTGGTATGCTGGGAACCTTGTTAATGGTGCCTTTGCGAAAAGCCCTCATCGTAAATGAGCATGAAACCCTTCCCTACCCTGAAGGAACAGCTTGCGGTGATGTATTGAAGGCCGGTGAAAAAGGTGGCGATTTTGCGAAGACTGCTTTCTGGGGACTTGGTGTGGCCTTTGGATATGCCATTTTACAAAAGATCTTTCACGTGATTGCAGAAACACCTTTCTGGATCACCAAACAAACCAATAAATTTTTCCCTTCTGCAAAACTCAGCGGTGAAATTACCCCTGAGTATATGGGAGTGGGTTATATCATAGGTCCACGCATTTCGGGCGTATTGGTTGCGGGCGGGGTTCTCAGCTGGCTCGTGTTGATTCCGCTATTATCGTCGATCGTTCCTTCAGATACCATCGCCAACCAACTTGTAAAACTTGGTTATCTAAAAGATATTGCAACAGACGGTGGCAAAGGCGGATGGGTTGCAGCTACGCATACGTTTACCGATTATTCGGCTGCTATATATTATGCTTTCATTCGCCAGATAGGTGCCGGGGCCGTAGCGGCAGGTGGCATCATCACGTTGATCAAAACCATTCCAACCATTGTTAAATCAGTGAAAGGAAGTTTTACTTCTATTAAAAGTAATGCCGGAGACGAAAATGCGGTTGTGCTGAGAACCGAAAGGGACCTGAGCATAAAAGTAGTTGGATTCGGAAGTCTTGGCCTGGTGGCGTTGATCGCTCTATTGCCACAAGTGCCTGGTGACAGCATTTTACAGAAATTACTCATAGGCATCCTGGTGATCATTTTCGGTGCACTCTTTGTAACTGTATCCTCCAGGATCGTAGGATTAATCGGATCTTCTAACAATCCCATCAGCGGTATGACCATTGCAACGGTAATGGGTACCAGCTTAATTTTTATGGCTGTTGGTTGGACCGGACAGGCTTATGAACCACTTGTATTGGTGGTAGGTGGTATGATTTGTATTGCAGCGGCAAATGCCGGCGCAACTTCGCAGGATCTTAAAAGCGGTTATATTGTTGGTGCCACACCCAGGAACCAGCAGATCGCTTTATTTGTAGGAGCCATTGTATCATCGATCGTGATTGGTATTACTGTAAAATACCTTGATAAACCAAGCGCAGAAATGATGGCACAAGGAATTCAACATGCCATTGGTACCGAAAAATATCCTGCACCGCAGGCAACGTTAATGGCTACCCTAATTAAAGGTATACTCTCTTTCAACCTCGATTGGCAGTATGTATTCGTAGGTATATTCCTGGCAGTGGTAATGGAACTTTGTGGCATACGTTCGTTAAGTTTTGCAGTGGGTGCTTACCTGCCTTTATCTACAACCTTGCCAATTGCCATTGGTGGTGCTATCAAAGGATTGATCGATCATAAAAAGAAAAAAGATCACATCGTAACCACAGCGGAAGAAGATGAACTTGGAAAGGGAAGTCTTTTTGCTACCGGTCTTGTTGCCGGTGGTGCTGTAGCCGGGGTGATCATCGCATTTGTGGCGGGAAGCGACAGTGGCGACAGGTTCCTTAAAGCCATAAGTATGGAAGAAACACTCAGCAATGGTTTAGGCACAAATGCATATTACCTCCTGGGTGTATTGTTCTTTGCATTCATGGGATGGATTTTATATAAAACGGCATTGAAAAAATAATCGACAGCCAGGAAAATTGTCAAAGGCTAACACGTTCTCATTATTCATTTGAAAAGAAATTATTATGTGGAAAAATCATCCCAAAGCATTGCCCTTCCTGTTTTTCAGTGAAATGTGGGAACGATTTGGTTATTACCTGATGATTGGCATTTTCACCTTTTATCTGAAAGATGCGGTGCATGGATTTAATATGGATGAAAAAGAATCAGCCAGCCTGTATGGTACTTTTATTGCATTGGTTTTCTTTACGCCATTCCTGGGTGGTTTGCTGGCCGATCGTTATTTAGGTTATCGCCGCTCTATCATCCTGGGTGGATTGATGATGGGCGTTGGTTATTGTATGATGGGCATTCACAACATCAACATGCTGTACCTGTCGATGTCGCTCGTGATCATTGGCAATGGTTTTTTCAAGCCTAATATTTCAACATTGTTAGGAAATGTTTATTCAACCCCAACACACAAATCACAGAAAGACGAAGGCTATAATATATTTTACATGGGCATCAACATCGGTGCATTTGTATGTAATTTTTTCGGCGCTGCATTATACACTACTATTGGATGGGGAGCTGCCTTCATGGCGGCGGGTGTAGGCATGTTCATTGGAGTGATCACTTTTATTGCCGGTACTAAACATTATAAAGAATATGATGTAAGAAAACCTTTGCAGGAAGGCGATATGCCACTTTGGAAAATTCTGGCGTCGGTGATATTGCCATCCATCTTATTTGGTGTGATCGGCTGGTTCATCAAAGGCGATCAATACATCTTCGATTCAAACTCTACCGATGCATTCATCTTTGCCTGTATTCCCGTGCTGGTTTTTTATGTGGTATTGTTGGTCAGGAGCAACAAGGAAGAAAGGCCCGCAATGGGGGCCATGCTGGCCATCTTTGCCGTAGTGATCCTCTTTTGGGCCATCTTTAAACAAAACGGTTCTGCATTGAATACCTGGGCAAGCCGGTATACTGAACGACATGTAAGCGGAACACCTGAGAATATACTCAGTGCTTTGAAACAAACGCAAACGATCGAATATAAAAAGGATTCGGTGACGAAATTAGATGGACAGTTTCGCAAAGTAAAAGAGAATGGTGTAGAAGTAAAAGAATATAATTATCCTTCTTATTTTAAGAACATGAATTTCCAGAAAGATCCTGTTCCGGATGGAGGTAACGTGAAGGCGTGGGTGCCGAGTTTGAGCCAATCGATCAATCCTTTTTGGGTGATCGCCCTTACCCCGTTGGTAGTGGCCATGTTTACCTGGTTACGAAGGAAAGGAAAAGAACCCTCCACACCTACCAAGATAGCTTTTGGTTTATTGATATCGGCTCTTTCTGTTTTGATCATGATCGCCGCCGTAAAGATTGGCAGCAATGGGGCAGAAAAAGTAAGTGTATGGTGGCTGATCGGAAGTTACGGTGTGGTAACCATTGGTGAGCTTTTTTTAAGCCCCATGGGATTATCCCTTGTATCGAAATTAAGTCCGGTTAGAATTACTTCACTAATGATGGGAGGCTGGTTTGTATCTACTTCCATCGGAAATAAACTCAGTGGAATCCTGGCCAGCAAATGGGATGAGTATGATGACAAAGCCAGTTATTTCTGGCTGAATTTCATCTTACTGTTTGCAGCCGCCATCTTCTTGTTCATCCTGCTCAAATGGCTGAACCGGGTGATGAAAGAGAAGGGCGTGAACTAAATGATCAGATGCATTCAATTTGCATGTAGTTGGTAATCTACTTGTTCGTAACTTGTAGTATACATTCAACCTGCATGAGTATTCGTGTATTTAAATACCTCTCTCCCGTAAGCATTTTTGTATTGGCCTGGGTTTCGTTTACCCATACCAGTTGGTTTACCTGGCTGCCCATGCTGTATGCCTGGATGTTCATTCCTTTCCTGGAATTATTCCTTCAACCCGACACATCAAACATGAGTGCTGCTGAAGAAGAAATGGCTAAAAAAAACCGGGTGTATGATTTCCTGCTTTATCTCATCGTAGTACTTCAATATGGCGCACTCTTATACTTTATGTATTCAATGACGCAAACCGATCTGCTATGGTGGGAAAAGCTTGGCAGGATCATGAGCATGGGATTGCTATGTGGAACGTTTGGCATCAATGTGGCGCACGAACTGGGGCATCGGTCAAATAAATATGAACAGCTGATGGCGAAAGCATTGCTTGCTACATCGTTGTACATGCACTTTTTCATCGAACACAACAAAGGGCATCATAAAAATGTAGCCACACCCGAAGATCCGAGTTCGGCCCGGTATAACGAGCCCGTGTACACGTTTTTTCTTCGCACGATAATTTTCTCTTATTTATCAGCCTGGAAAATAGCCAATGCAGATGCCCGTAAAAAAGGAACACCTGCTTTCAGTATTCACAATGAAATGATACAGGCACATTTCTTCCAGGGGTTGTTGCTGGCACTCACCTGGTATTTTTGGGGAGGAATGATCATGGTATATTTTATTTGTGCAGCAGCCATTGGCATTCTCCTGTTGGAAACAGTGAATTATATTGAACATTATGGATTGCAACGCAGGCTACAGGAGAATGGAATGTACGAACGGGCCATGCCACAACATAGCTGGAACAGCAGCCACCCGCTTGGTCGTATCATGTTGTTTGAATTAAGCAGGCATAGTGATCATCATTACCTGGCCAGCCGAAAATACCAGGTATTGAAACATCATGAAGAAGCACCTCAATTGCCAACGGGTTACCCGGGAAGTATGATCATTTCATTATTTCCTCCGCTATGGTTTTATATTATGAACCGGAAGATCAAACAACTTGCGCAGACTGATCAATAGACATTTCAGCATGTACACCGAACATGCTATCACCGTATTTTTCTGAAATTTATTCCTGCATTATTTGCGCTCGATCATTGATGCGCCAAAATAATGATGCAACACTTTTGGCAAATGAATGCCATCGGCCTGTTGATTGTTTTCGAGCAGGGCAGCCACAATGCGGGGCAGCGCCAAAGAAGATCCATTCAAAGAATGCAGCAATTGGGTTTTACCGGCGTCATCGCGGTAACGTATCTTCATCCGGTTTGTCTGGAAGGTTTCGAAATTGCTGACAGAGCTCACTTCCAGCCATTTCTGCTGGGCGGCACTGTATACTTCAAAATCGTAGGTAAGGGCTGACGTGAAGCCCATATCGCCACCGCATAAACGAAGTATGCGGTAAGGAAGTTCGAGGAATTGAAGTAACCTTTCAACATGGTTCACCATTTCCTCCAGTACATCATAACTTTGTTGTGGATTTACCAGTTGAATGATCTCCACTTTGTCGAACTGGTGCACCCGGTTCAATCCACGTACATCGGAACCAAAACTTCCGGCTTCCCGGCGAAAGCAAGGTGTATAGGCCGTCATCTTAACCGGCAGGTCGGTATCCTTCACAATTTCATTACTGTAGATATTAGTAACAGGTACTTCTGCAGTTGGGATCAGGTATAGTTTGTCTTCGGTGATATGATACATCTGTCCTTCTTTATCGGGCAGCTGCCCCGTACCGTAAGCCGTATTTTCATTCACCATCAATGGTGGCATGTATTCGGTATACCCTGCACCTGTATTATAATCTAAAAAATACTGGATTAAAGATCGTTGCAGTTTGGCACCCTTTCCTTTGAATACAGGGAATCCGCTACCGGTAAGTTTCGCACCGGTTTCAAAATCGATGAGGTCGTATTGTTTGATCAGGTCCCAATGCGGAACCGCATCTGCATGCAACGCTGGCATATTCCCTCCTTCTCTCACTACTTCATTGTCTTCTGCGCTTTTGCCCGCAGGCACACTGTTATGGGGAAGATTGGGCAGCAATAATATTTGCTTTGTAAAATTTTCTTCAAGCTGTTGCAGTTCGGTAGTTTTTGCCGTTAACTCAAGCTTCAATGCGGCCACTTCCGATTTCTTGGTTTCAGCAGCTTCTTTTTCTCCTTTACCCATCAACATACCGATCTCTTTAGAGAGGCCATTAATGCTTGCCTGGGCTGCTTCGGTAAGAGATTTTATGCGGCGTAGTGCTTCGTCTGTTTCCAAAATGGAATCTACCAACTCTATTTGTGCGAAATTTCTTACTGCCAGCCTTTCCTTTACCAGCGCTGTATGCTGCCGTATATAATTTACCTGTAACATCTATTTTCTTGAATTTTTTGAAATCATTAAGATGGCAAAGATAAACGGGAAAAGCTTATTACATACATTTGCGGCATGCAACATACCGAAGAAGACCTGCAGGTGAGGTGGCTGAAACTCCGCATCAAACTAAAAGAACGGTTTAATATTAAACCGGACATGAATGGTGTGTTGTTGCTGATCGGTGTACAGGAACTGGGCCAGGGGCCGCAGGAGTTCAGCAAAGAACAGAAGCAGGACCTGATGCACATCGCCATTTGTACGATCCTTTCAGCAAGCGGCTATTACCGGTTCGATGGACATGATGATGAAGGCTGGCCACACTTCAGCCTGGCAAAACCATTGCCTGGTTTTGACCTGATGGAACAGGAAAATTTTCTAAAAGATCATATTTTACTTTATTTTCAAGCGCAGGATTTTATTTAATGATAAAAAAAATCAACTAACCGAAATAAAAATGAAACAAATGAAGGCATGTAAATTTCTAGTTATCTTTTTAATGGCCGGTCTTTTTGCCGGAAATACAATAGCCCAGGTTAAAAAAAACCCGGTAAAACCACGGACCGCTACCGTTAGAAAAACCGCGGCCAAAGAAGTTGTTAGTGAGGTAAAAATCGATAAATCGGTAAGGGTAAAAATCGTTACAGATTCGGGTATCATCATTGTAAAGCTGTACGATTCTACTCCACTTCACCGCGATAATTTTGCAAAACTGGTTAACGAACATTTTTACGATAGCCTGCTTTTTCACCGCGTGATCCAGGGTTTTATGATCCAGGGCGGTGACCCATTAAGTAAAAATGCACAACCAGGTGCTCCTTTGGGAATGGGTGGTGGCGACATGACCCGCATTCCTGCCGAATTCAGGTCTTCCCTGATCCATAAAAAAGGTGCATTGGCGGCTGCACGCGATGGCAATCCTGAAAAGGCGAGCAGCGCCTGCCAGTTTTACATTGTACAAGGCAAACCCGCTTCTGATCCTGAACTTGACATGATCGAAAAAAGCAATGGAATCAAATACACAGCAGCACAACGAGGTATATACAAGACTAAAGGCGGTACGCCTTTTCTGGATAATAACTATACCGTTTTCGGAGAAGTAGAAAGTGGTATGGAAGTTATAGATAAGATCGCCTCTGTTGCAAAAGCGCCCGGCGACAGGCCCATTGGTGATGTTCGCATGCACATGGAGATTATTAAATAATTACTGAATGGCTTCTGTGTTTTTTCTGTTAAATTGCAGCATCAAATTTTACCAACAACTTATAAATTAATTCAGATGAATTTTCCAGCGAACTTACGGTATACAAAAGATCATGAATGGGTGTTATTGGATGGTAACACTGCGACAATTGGTGTCACCGATTTTGCCCAGCACGAATTGGGTGATATCGTTTATGTAGATATTAATACAAAAGGAAAATCTCTCTCGGCCGAAGAAGTATTTGGAACGGTAGAAGCCGTTAAAACAGTAAGCGATCTTTTTTTGCCAGTAGCCGGTACCGTTACCGAGATAAACCCTGCACTGGAAGCCAACCCTGAACTGGTAAACAGTGATCCTTACGGTGAAGGCTGGATGATAAAAATGACCGTTGACAACCCGGCCGACATTGGTCAGCTGATGAATGCAGAAGCCTATACCGCTTTGGTTGGTTAACGCATTCGAAAATATATTAATGAATGAATAAACTCAGTATAAAAAACTTCATACCAGGCATTGCCTGGTTTTTTGTAATACTCATCCTCATTTGCATGCCGGGTCAAGATATTCCCAGTCCATCGGGTTGGTGGAACTGGATAAACCTCATTCATTTTGATAAATTGGTTCACATGGGCATTTTTGCCGTGCTCACGGTCTTGTTCATTCTGCCCATTTCAAGGTCGGCTTATAACCATAAATTAAAATGGAGCCTTGCACTCAAGATCAGCATGGCGGCTATCATCTGGGGATTGAGTACAGAACTCATACAGAAATTTTTTGTTCCTACCCGCCAGTTTGACCTGATCGATTGGACGGCAGACAGCATCGGGGTTTTACTCGGACTAGCCTTTTGCAGGATATTCCTGTTAAATAAAGCCAAAAAAGAAATCAATTAAGGCCTGCAGGAGGCATTATTCTGTTGAATAATAGCCATCCCTGCTTGTTTCATCCACTTTTACTGCTTACATTTGCCCATATGCTTAATGTTGACAACATGGAGTACAACACCACCCGTAATCATTTAATTATGAAAGAATACGGCCGCCATATCCAAAAAATGGTGGAATACCTGTTGACTCTCCAGGACAAAGAAGAACGGCAGCGCAATGCGTATGCTGTGATAGAATTAATGGGTTTCCTAAACCCACATCTTAAAAATATTGAAGATTTCAGGCATAAACTCTGGGACCATCTTTTTCTCATCAGCAATTTTGAGCTGGATGTTGAAAGCCCATACCCGATCCCGACCCGGGAAACCCTGAAAGCAAGGCCTGAGCCATTGAGATACCCGAAAAAATATCCGAAATTCAATCACCTCGGAAAAAATATTGAAGTGGTGATCGACAAAGCATTGAAAGAAGAGAACCCCGAAAAGAAGCAAGGTTTCGCCAATGCGATCGCTTATTACATGAAGCTGACGTATAGCAACTGGCATAAAGAACTCGTTCATGACGATACCATTCAAAGTGAACTGAGCAGCATCACCAAGGGTGAATTGGAATTCAACAACAGGCCATTTGTAAAACACAGAACCGATAATCGCCCGGATCGTGATGATTATCCTCCGAGTCGTCCGCAATACCGCCAGAATTTTGGCAGCAGGGACAACCGTGGTGGCAATGGTGGTGGCAGAGACAACCGTGGCGGAAACCCAGGCGGAAGAGATAACCGTGGCGGAAATGCCGGCGGAAGAGATAACCGTAACAACAACAGGAACTTCAAAAAAAGATATTGATCCATCCGGTTTATGGATGATAATTTAATTACATAAAACCCTGGTACTGTAAAACAGCATCAGGGTTTTTTTATTTACGTTTGCCAAACACTTAAGAATTCAAAAGAACAACCCTATACAACTCAACCCATAAAAATTTTACATGAGCATATTTGAGGTAAGAGGCGGAAAAAAATTATCCGGGGAGATCACTCCACAAGGCGCAAAAAATGAAGCCCTGCAGATCATCAGCGCTGTATTGCTTACTGCAGAAGAAGTGGTCATTCATAACATTCCCGATATCATTGATGTTAATTTGCTGATAGAACTACTCAGGGAAATGAATGTAAAGGTGAACAGAACGGACAGGCATACCTGTCGTTTCAAAGCCGATGAGGTGGATGTAGATTACCTGCAGAGTGATGCTTATCATAAAAAAAGTGGGCGGCTACGCGGCTCCGTTATGCTGGCTGGGCCATTATTGGCCAGGTATAAGAAAGCCTATATGCCTAAGCCTGGCGGTGATAAAATCGGCCGCAGGAGGCTGGATACCCATATCATCGGTTTCGAAAAACTGGGCGCCAGCTTTAGTTATGATGATGGTTCGGGATTTTTTAAACTCGAGGCCAATGAATTAACCGGCACCTTCATGCTGTTAGACGAACCCAGCGTTACCGGCACTGCCAATATTTTAATGGCAGCCGTGATGGCAAAGGGAACCACTACGATTTATAACGCCGCCTGCGAACCCTATATTCAGCAACTTTGCAAAATGCTCAATCGCATGGGTGCCAGGATCGAAGGCATATCCAGCAACCTGCTTACGATCCACGGCGTGGAAAAACTGGATGGCACCAGCCATACCATGTTGCCCGATATGATTGAAGTAGGAAGTTTCATTGGCCTCGCCGCAATGACGCAAAGCGATATCACCATCAAGAACGCCGGTGTTAAGGAACTGGGTATCATCCCTGAAAAATTCAGGCAGCTTGGAATTCAGATGGAGATCATTAACGACGATATTCATGTGCCCGGCCAGGACTCTTATGAAGTACAACGATTCCTCGACGGTGGCATCCTTAATTTTTATGATCATCCATGGCCTGGTCTTACACCCGACCTGTTAAGTATTTTATTGGTAACCGCCATACAGGCACATGGCAGTGTGCTCATTCATCAAAAAATGTTTGAGAGCAGGTTATTTTTCGTAGACAAGCTTATTGAAATGGGCGCACAGATCATTTTATGCGATCCGCACAGGGCAGTTGTAATTGGCCTTGAAAGAGAGAAGTCTTTACGGGGCATCACCATGAGTTCTCCCGATATCAGGGCGGGTGTAGCCCTGCTCATTGCAGCGCTCAGCGCCGATGGAAAGAGTACCATTCAAAACATTGAACAGATCGACCGCGGTTACCAGGATATTGATGAGCGTTTACGGAAATTAGGCGCCGATATTAAGAGGATCGATTAATTGTTCCCGTTTGCATTAAATTAATTGATCAATCTAACTGTTTTATTATTTCTTTGTATATGACTTCTCTTCATCAAAAGATACTCATCATTACGGCACCATCCGGGGCAGGCAAAACTTCCATCACCCATTACCTGATGAAAGCTTTCCCGGTACTCACTTTTTCCATCTCTGCTGCAACCCGCCAACCAAGGGAAAATGAGAAAGACGGCGTGGATTATTATTTTATCGGCATGGATGATTTTAAACAAAAGATCCAGCAGAAAGAATTTGCCGAATGGGAAATGGTATATGAAGGAAAATATTATGGCACACTGAAATCAGAATTGAAACGCATCTGGGCATTACAAAAAGTACCGGTATTGGATATTGATGTAAAAGGTGCTCTTCATATTCAGCAGCAATACCCTGAAAATACCTTGAGCATTTTTGTAGAACCCCCTTCGGTTGATGAATTAAAAAAACGACTCGAAGGCCGCGGCACCGAAAGCGCCGAATCACTGCAGGCAAGGATCAACAAAGCTTCATACGAGATATCTTTTAAAGATCAGTTTCACAAAAGCATCGTTAATGCCAACCTTGAAGTAGCCTGCAAGGAAGCCCGTGATATCGTAGAGGCCTTCCTTAATAGTTGAAATGACAATTATATATTCCTGATTCACCGTTTTTAGTATTTTTATATCATGGATTGGATTGCAATACTTGCCATATTCGCCTCTTTAATATTGATCGGGTTCCTGTCGGGTTTAGAGATCGCGTTTGTATCTGCCAATAAACTATCCATTGAACTGAACAAAAAACAGGGTACCAGCAGCGGTAAAACCTGGAGCGCCTTTTCTGAAAAGCCTACCCGCTTCATCGGAACCATTCTGATAGGATTGAATATTGTTTTGGTTATTTATGGTCTTCTGATCGGAGACCTTTTGTACCCGGTGTGGAAATCGATCGAAAGCAGGCTTCCCGCATCCGCAGCAGATTATGTAAAATTCATCCGGTTATTTGTTGAAACAATCCTTTCTACCTCCATCATCCTGTTCATAGAATTTTTAAGCAAGGCTTTTTTCAGGGCCAGGAACAACAGCATTCTTAGCTCCGATTTCATTAGTTACATTGCCAGTTTCCTGTATTGGCTACTGTCATCCCTCGCTTCAATATTTGTAAACATGGCTGAATGGATGTTAAAGTATATTTTCAATGTAAAGATCCATCACAAACGGGAAGTGTTTAGTAAAATGGACCTAGAACATTTTATCCAGCAAAGCAAACATCATGATGAAGAAGAAACTTCTGAACTGAATAAAGAATTATTTGAGAATGCCTTATCGCTCAGCGAGGTGAAACTCCGCGAATGCCTCATACCGAGAAAAGAAATTGAAGGCATTGAAAGTCATACAGGAGTAGAAGCAGTAAAAAATAAATTTGTTGAAACCCAGTTGAGTAAGTTAGTGGTGTATGAAAACAACATCGATAATATTCTCGGGTATGTTCATCACCTGGATATGTTTAAAAATCCAACCAATCTCAAAGAAGTATTGCATCCCATACCAACGGTACCCGAAACCATGAGCGCTACCGATCTTATGAATAAATTCAGCAAGGAAAGAAAAAGCATTGCCTGGGTGATCGATGAATTTGGCGGTACCGCAGGCATTGTAACGATGGAAGATCTTCTTGAAGAGATCTTTGGGGAAATTGAAGACGAATACGATGTTAAAGAATCTTTTATCGACAAACAGATCGCCGGTAACGAATATATTTTCAGTGGCAGGCTTGAACTTGATTTTATTTCAGAAAAATATCAACTGTTCTTCAGTGGCGATGAGGGCGCTGAAACCCTTTCGGGATACATCATCCAGAACAACGAGGCCATCCCCAAACAAAAAGAACGCATCATCATTGGCAATTACGAATTCGATATTTTGAATGTAAGCGATACCCGTATAGAAACGGTAAAAGTAAAAGTGCTTAAATGACCATCGCGGCCCATATTTCCGTTAACGGCGCAGAAAAAGATCATGGCAGTTTGTTTATCGAAACCTGTTTGACCATGCTGGCCAACCGACATCCCAACCATCATTTTATTTTTATTTTCGATAAACCTTTTGATGCTGCTTCCATTATACCTAAAAATATAAAGGTCGTTCAACTGGGTCCATCGATCAGGAACCGGTTATTATTACATTACTGGTACCAGTTCAAATTGCCCCGCCTTCTGGAAAAAAATAAAGTGGATGTATACCTCAATGCCGACCTTTTATGCAGCCTCAGAACAGATGTATCGCAATGCATGATCATACCCGATCTTGGGTTTCTGCAAAAAAAAATACCGCTTGCCGCCAGCGAAAACAGGTACCGTAAAAAATATATCGGCAGGTCGCTGCAAAAAGCGTCTATGGTTGCCGTTATGAATGAAAGCTTACGCGATCAGCTCCAGGTAAAATATAAGGTTAGCGCCGATAAAATAACCTGCATACCCATTGGCATTGATATCCCGGAATCGCCTGTTCAGGAAAACGAAAAAAATTACATCAAAAACACGCATGCACAAGGACATGAATATTTTCTCTATTTCGCCACGGCGTCATCGAAGGAAAATATCATTCCATTGCTGAAAGCATTTTCCATTTTTAAAAAATGGCAGAAATCGGGCATGCAACTGGTCATCCTTTTTGATGCGCCTTTAAGCGGTACAGAGATTGCCGGCTTTTCAAATTATAAATACCGCGAAGAAGTAAAACCGCTTTACCTGGAAAATATTTCAGAAAGGCAGTCTTTGATCGCAGCTGCCTATGCCGCTATTTGTATGCCCACAATCGAAATAATGGAAACCGGTGGAATGGAATCATTCGGGCATGGTATACCATTGATCAGCATCGATCTTCCATTTTACAAAGCCCAATATGCAAATGGCGCCCTGTTTACCGATACATTAGAAAAAAATATTTCCGAACAAATGATGCGGTTGTATAAGGATGAGCATCTGCGGAACAACCTGGTCGCCGGCTGCAAAGCCATCGCTGAAAAAAATAGCTGGGAACAGGCGATGTTGTCGCTGGAAGAAACTTTACAGCTTTCTCCACTGGTCTAAACATCTTAACTTTGCCATTCAAAAAAAGAACAGGCTTTTATGCAAAAATCAACCATCAACATCGATATATTACTTGATCCGAACAAGATTCCCCAACAGATACACTGGCAGGCCAGCGACAGCAATGCCGAAATGAAACAGAAGGCCAAAGCCATGTGCCTGGCGTTCTGGGATCCTGAAGATAAATCGGCACTGCGAATAGACTTGTGGACGAAAGACATGATGGTAGATGAAATGGGTGATTTTTTTTACCAGATGATGATGACCATGGCCGACACATTTAAACGGGCAACCAAGCAGGATGAATTATCGAATGAAATGAAGGCTTTTGCAAAAACATTCTTCGATAAATTCAGGGAAGAATTGATCAGGCAACAACAAGGCTAGGCAAACTGCGAATATGCATTGCCTTTAGTAACCAATAAAATAAATTATTATGAGTCTTGAACAACAGATCATGGCCGAAATGAAGGATGCCATGAAATCGAAGAATGAATCGGTTTTGCGCAGCCTGCGTGCCATCAAGGCCGAGATCATCAAAGCCAAAACAGAACCTGGAGCGGGCGGTGAAATAGATGAAGCAACCGAACAGAAGTTCCTGCAGAAAATGATGAAGCAACGCCGCGATTCCCTGGAGATATTTGAAAAGCAAGGACGTGAAGACCTGGCCATCAAGGAAAAAGAAGAGATGGCAGTGATTGAAAAATTCCTGCCAAAACAATTATCCGAATCTGAGATAAAAGAAGCACTGGCCGCCATCATCACACAAACCGGCGCCAGTACGGCAGCAGATATGGGCAAGGTAATGGGAGTAGCGTCTAAACAACTGGCCGGCAAGGCTGATGGTAAAACGATCAGTGCTCTTGTTAAAGAGATGCTGGGTTGATCCCTGTAAAAATCGCGGATGCTCATAGACGTTATATTTTTTGTGCTGATGATCATTGCCTGCATCAAAGGATTCAGGAAGGGATTTATCATTGCCCTTTTTTCTGTGATTGCATTCATCGTTGGGTTGGCGGCGGCCATAAAATTATCGGCTGTGGTGGCAGGTATGTTACAGGAAAATTTCAACAGTACCGGAAAATGGTTGCCGGTCATCTCCTTCCTGCTGGTATTTGTACTGGTAGCCTGGTTGGTTAACCTGGGAGCTGCCGTGATACAGAAAACCTTTGAAGCGGTGATGCTGGGTTGGATCAACAGGATTGCAGGTGCTGTTTTTTATACTTTATTATATAGCATCATTTACAGTTTCTTTTTATTTTATGCAACACAATTGGAGTTGTTTAAACCGACAACTTTGGAAACATCCCGGTTATATGCGCATTTATATCCATTAGCCCCTGCAGTTATGAATGGAATGGGCAGTGTAATTCCGCTATTTAAAGATCTATTCGGGCAGCTTGAGCGGTTTTTTGACCAGGTTTCCAATAAAATGCAGCATTAATTTGAGCCATTATCTTATTTAATGTAATTTTAGCGTGATGGCTTGACAATGACATATTGATTTTTAAGCAATTCAACCACTAGACGGAACAAAGCATGAGCTACGAAATAAAACAAGACGGCAAATTTAAATTCATCGAAGAAGGAGAAGGGGAAATCCTGATGCTGCTGCATGGTTTATTTGGAGCACTGAGTAATTTTAAAGACCTGATCGAGCATTTTCGCAAAACACATAAAGTGGTGGTTCCTATGCTACCATTGCTGGAGCTGGACCTCCTGCATACATCCGTAGGCGGATTGCAGAAGTTTGTACATAAGTTCATTGAACACCGCAAGTATACCGGCATACACCTCATGGGCAATTCGCTCGGTGGCCATGTTGCCCTGGTACATATATTAAAAAATCCCGACCGCATCAAATCACTTATTTTGACCGGCAGCTCGGGCCTGTTCGAAAACGGCATGGGTGACACTTATCCAAAGCGTGGAGATAAAGAATATATCCGCAATAAAACGGCGTTAACTTTTTATGATCCTGCCCTGGCCACAGATGAACTGGTGAACGAAGTTTTTGAAATTACCAATAACAGGATCAAGGTCATCAAGATCATAGCCCTGGCCAAAAGCGCCATTCGCAACAACCTTGGCGAAGAACTTAACCAGGTAAAACAGCCCACCTGCCTCATCTGGGGTAATAACGACACCATTACGCCCCCATTTGTAGGAAAAGAATTTCACCGGCTGATTCCCAATAGTGAATTGCATTTCATCGACAAGTGCGGCCACGCCCCCATGATGGAAGTACCGGCAGAATTTAACAGGATATTGGATGGCTTCCTGTCGAAATTAAAAACCCCGGCTGCAACAGTTTAACTTTTTATGTTGTCTGAATAAGCAAGGGCATCATTATATTAGTATAAAGATTGCCCGCTAAATACCTATATAAATTACCAGCAGATGTTAACCGCCGAACTGATCAATAACAATATACCCAGGCTGCAGCTACAGGATAGCGTGAGTAAGGCACGCCAGCTCATCAATGATTTTAAGGTAACGCACCTGCCAGTGGTATCGGAAGACAAATTCCTGGGACTGATCAGCGAAGAAGACCTGCTTGATGCAGAAGACGAAAAACTCCCCATTGAAGTGTTGCAGAAATATTTCCTGCAGGCTGCCGTACCCGATAATGTTCATTTTCTCAATGCTGTTAGCAACAGCAACCAATTCGAGACCAATGTGGTTCCCGTGGTAAGCAGCAATAATACATTCTCAGGTGTTATTACCACAGCCGATCTGCTAAAGACCATGGGTGATTTTGCGGGTGCCAACGAAATAGGCGGCATCATTGTTTTGGAAATGGAACGACTGCAATTTGCTATTTCAGAAATCAGCCGGATTGTTGAAAGCAATGATTGCACAATCCTTCATCTCAACAGTACCGTACACCCGATCACAGGATTGCTTACGGTAACCCTTCATATCAACAAGAAAGAAATCGCTGCAGTAGTAGCTACATTTGAACGATACGATTATAATGTGCCCTATTATTTTGGTATCGAACATTTCGAGAATGAGATCGACAGCAATTACAAACACCTGATGAATTACCTCGATATCTAAATCATATTTTCATGCTGAGATATATTCAAGAAACACCCTTGTTTAGGAACAGCTATCTGAAGCAATGTTAACCAGCATGAAATATCTTTCTGCCTTATTATTTTCATTGATCTTTCCGGGAATGCTGGCCACGGTGAAGGCACAGGAAAGGCCTGATTACAGTGGTTTCTATGATGGCATCCGTACAATGGTAGCAGCAGATTCAACCAGCAAATTACATGTGGCATCCATCACCGTTAGTGGCAATAAAAAAACAAAGACATATATCGTCCTCCGCGAAATCCGTTTTAAAACTGGAGATTCAATTAGCGCT
>JAKQKY010000225.1 GCA_029560415.1 Bacteroidota bacterium
TTCAAAATTGTATTGACCATTATTAAAAGCGGGTATGAAGGTTGCTGCTGGTGAATTAATAAACAGCCACTTTTCTATTTAAACACAGGAGAAGAATTTTGTAATGCTCTGTTTGTATAATTAAAGTAGCCTGAAAAAGCAGGTACATAAAGGTCACTGCCACAGGCCTGCACCTCATTTTTGCGCCATGAAGTTTTTATGTATGCCTGGATCAAAAGTAAAAATCAAATCAAACCGTTTGATTATTTTTTAAGTGCCAAATATGTTTCCGCTGTCCATCTTCTTAGTCCGGCTGTTTATTTCATCATCAATTGAAGCAGGTATTATCAATGGATAAATTATCTTTTTGATTACCGCTTTATTTTCAACTGTCAAAAAATTGACAAGTCGTATGCATCTCCGATCCGATAAAAGTTGATTAAGCTATGCCGCACAAGTGAGTGACAAACCTGCCTGCCGGCAGCAATACTGTTCAAAGCAAAATGCAGGTCACAAAAATCAACCATCTTATCTCCAGCCGGCTTCTCCACCCCGCTCGAAACGGAGAACAAAACATCCCTCGATACTTCGATTCTGCTATCCATTTTTTTTGTTATTCGGAGCTGCTGCATGGTGGCTGAACTGGTTAACAAAAGCAATAAAAGTATTCCGTTCAATTTTACCATTCATTGAACGAATTGTTATAGCCAACAGGCAGATGCTGCTTTTATCTTCGGCTAATACAACCCACCTGCTTTCACCAGTAAATAATTTACCAGTGAGCCAAAAAAATAAATGAACAAAAAAATTTACAATCACTTTTTATGAATCAAAAACTGTGTTTCTTTTTAAGTGTCTTTACAATGATGAATTGTATTTTGATGGCGCAAAATGTTGGTATTGGCACCAACCAGCCGCAGACCCGCTTACATGTAGAACAGGGTACTGTATTGTTTAAGGGCCCGGCGCTGTTTCCTGCCACGCCCGGTTCGCTACCAGTTTCCGGTGCAGGAGTCAGACTATTATGGTATCCTGGCAAGGCAGCATTCAGGGCTGGTGTTGTAACGGGTAGTGAGTGGGATGCCGACAGTATAGGAAATTTTTCGGTTGCCATGGGAGAAAGCAGCAAGGCCAGTGCAAACGGAACAGTCGCAATGGGCATTGGTACTATTGCCAGCGGCTACGCTGCCGTATCGTTTGGTTTTTCCTGTAATGCTGCAGGATTTGGTTCACTTGCTATGGGAAACGGCACTATTGCTTTTGGCTCAAATACTGTATCTATTGGTACGAGCAACCGGGCTATGGCAACAAATGCTGTTGCTATCGGTGTGCGCAACCTGGCCAATGGCATTGAATCAATGGCTATGGGGTCATTAAACACGTGTGATGGTTCGCAAACTGTGGCGCTGGGTTCCGAAAACGCTGCCGCAGGAAATCGCTCTACTGCCATCGGCACCGATAGCCGGGCGAGTGGAGAATATGCTATTGTATTGGGAAATAGTTCCAGTGCAAGTTCCAGTTATGCTGTTTCCATTGGCAAATCCGTTACTGCCAGTGGAGCAAACTCAGTATCATTGGGCAATTATGTAAGCACCAGTGGTTACGCAGGCGCTTTTGCATTAGGCGATGCATCTACCACCGCAGTGATGCAATCCTTTGTGGCTAATGGCTTCAGGGCCAGGTTTGCCGGAGGCTACCGTTTATTTACCAATAGCGCCGTAACAATAGGCGCATTTCTAAATGCCAATGCCAATTCGTGGGCAGCACTGAGCGATGTGCGCATGAAAGAAAATTTTTTACCGGTGGATGGAGAAGTGATCCTGCGGAAAATAGCTGCCATGCCACAGTATACCTGGAACTATATCGGGCAGGATGTGGCCTCATTAAGACATTATGGCCCCATGGCACAGGATTTTTACCAGGCATTTGGCCGTGATGGCTTGGGCGAAATAGGTTGTGATACATTGATCAATCAACAGGATTTTTTAGGCGTTAGTTATATTGCTATTCAATCTCTGGAAA
>JAKQKY010000230.1 GCA_029560415.1 Bacteroidota bacterium
GCAGGTACAGTTAGATCCGGTCGTTTTATTATTGACCTGGGCTTTGGATAAAAAACTACCTGCTACTAAGATTAAAAGAAAAACGTATTTCATTGTATATAAATTAAAGATGAATGTTGAATTTCACAAACACAGTTCAACGCTGCGTCTTACCTCGCTTTTTTAAGGGCAAAGCTGTCAGAAATAATTCAAGCCCCACGATCGAGTACATTTTATGCTTATTCCGGAAATCACAGGTCATGCACACTTGTAAGCTTACGTAAATAATCAGCTTTTGTTAACTGTTGCAAAATAGGCCGCAGCTATCACTCATCCAAGGTTATTAACTCATGAAATGTTGTTTTTTTTCCGTCGTACTTATTTTGTTGAAACAAGTGATTGTCGCATTTACATACAAATTGATTGGTCTAGTTTAATCGAAGTAAAATCGGTTATATAATCGGAGTTGTAATCTATTGCTACAGTGGTTTGTAACCTCTCATTCGTTATAAAATTCCTGATCATGATCAAAACGAATGGCAACTTTGGTCATATTCAAAATCGGCGTTTAACCGTCACTTTATAAAAATAAGTTAAAACGAAAATCCCGCATGACTTTTGGGGTATTATTCCAGTCTAATACTTCATAACAATATACCTTCATATTAAAAGCGATATCATGAAACGATTCTTGTACCTGTTATTCACTATATGTTGCTGTTACGGATTCAGCGCATCGGCACAAACTGAGCCCGAAAGACTCAATTTGCCTGGTGATAACCTGAATCTCTATGCCGTACTCAAACTATTCCAGGAATCACCCACGCTGGAAACCTTTGAAAAGAAATTAAATGATTCTTCATCCAATGTAAACAACCTCGACCTTGATGGTGACGGTAAGATCGATTACATCAGGGTAGTGGATAATCCGGATGGAGACCTGCATAATATTTCCCTGAAGATCGCGATCAATAAAACAGAAGAGCAGAATGTAGCGGTGTTCGTTGTGCAAAAGCAGGCGGATAAAAAAGTACAAATACAGTTGGTCGGGGATGAAGACCTGTATGGAAAAGATTATATCATCGAACCCAATATGGGCGATGATGTAGCAGCAGCGGGCCAAACACCCAATCCAGGCTACTCTGCCACCAGTACTTTGGCCAATGGAGAAACAGTAACCGTGCAAACCACCACCACTTACCAGATTGCCGAATGGCCGGTGATTGAATATATATATGTGCCATCCTATACAGGATGGAGTTCACCATGGTATTGGGGTTATTACCCAACATACTGGCGTCCCTGGAGGCCTTTTTACTGGCATAACTATTATGGATATCATTTTCACTGGGATTATTATTATTATAGTCGATATCGCCATTGCAACTCTTACCGGTTTCCAGGATGGAGAGATCGTTATTACGGAGGTCGTTATCGTTCCCGCTCACCATACTTCGAAAACCGTTTCAGGCAGGGCGCTTACCGGAATACCTATAGCAGGCCCTGGTTAGCCAATAGAGGAGCTCAACGATTCAAACAGAATTATCCGCAGGCACCTTCGGCTCAATATCAATTGCCTTCTTTCGATCAATCAGGTACACCGATCAGAACAGCACCCGGTACGAGGCCAATAAAACCAAGTGCAGGCATCAGGCCAATCCGTACCGATAAGAATACCAGGCCTGTTAAGGAAGGAACCATACGCCCGGATAAACAGGGAACCGTTCGACCAACAAAAGAAGGAACGATTCGACCAGATAAACAGGGAACAATACGGCCGACCAATCCAGGCACGATCAAACCAGTTAAAGAAGGAACAGTGAGGCCAACGAAACAGGAACCCATTCGCCCGATCAAGCAACAACCTGATCGTCCGACAAGGCAGGAACCAATTAAGCCCATCCAACAGAGTCCGGTAAAACAGGCGCCTATACGCCAGGAACCTGTTCGTCCACCTGTAAGGCAGGAACCTGTAAGACAAGAGCCCGTGCGACCTGTACGCCAGCAGCCGGTCAGACAAGTACAATCAGAACCAAGCAGGCCGGTCAGGCAAGAACCTGTTCGCCAGGTGCAGCAAGAGAATACAAGACCTACCAGGGTTGTGAGGGATAAGAAAGGCGGCAATTAATTTACTTAATACAAGATAATTTTGATCCCGGTTCATATGATGTGAACCGGGATTTTTTTCTAAAACATTGTAGTTTAATATTTTAAATAATATTCATATTTTTAGCTGGATCAATTCTAATTGCATGGCGAGGAAAAATAAACAAGTTACTGAACGGTTTAAACAGGAACCGGTCGTGATTCCGGTTGCAGCACCCATTATACAAACCCAGCCATTTGGGATTGGCAATTACCGTTTGTGGGCCATGCTGGTTTTTATCCTGGCGGCTGGCATTTATTTTAATAGCGGATTCAATGGTTATGCCTTGGATGATGGGATCGTGATTACGGAGAATCCATATACCAAGCAGGGATTTACCGGCATCAGTGATATTTTTTCACACGAAACATTTTCCAATATTGCCGATCAGAATGCGGAACTGTCGGGTGGTAGATACCGCCCGCTTTCGATTGCCATGTTAGCCATCGAATACCAGTTTTTCGGGGCCAACCCGGGTGTGAATCATTTCATCAATGTGTTGATGTATGCCTTGATGTGCGTATTGCTTTTTTACCTGTTGAAACAATATGTATTTAAAACAGATCTCACGGCAGCGCTCATAGCCGCCTTATTGTTTGTGGTTCACCCATTGCATACCGATGTGGTTTCAAATATCAAGGGAAGGGATGAGATACTCTGTCTGTTATTGTTGCTGGTTTGCATCATTTACTACCTGCGATATGTATCCGAAAGGAAATTTGGCCAGCTGGTCATTTCTTTGGCGGCTTACTTTTTTTCACTCCTTGCTAAGGAGAACGGGATCACTTTTATAGCAGTGATTCCGCTGTTGCTGTATTTCTTCTTTAATAAGACCATTAAAAATGCTTTATTGTCGGTATGGCCGTTTGTTGCAGTTTTTATGATTTATTTTTTCATCCGTTTGTCAATCGTTGGACTACCCCAGGGAGAAACGAATGAAGTAATGAACGCACCCTTTATTAAGGCGGTAGGGGATGAGGCACTGGCCACCAAGGTGATGATCATGGGCAAATACCTGTGGATGATGGTTTGGCCGCATCCATTATCATACGATTATTCTTACAACCAGATCCCTTATGTTCATTTTACCAACTGGAAAACCATTGTTTCACTATTGGTGAATGCACTCCTCGTTTTCATTGCGATAAAATTATTTTCACGCCGTCATGTTATCTCCTTTGCCATCCTGTTTTACTTTATTACGATATCGATCGTTTCTAATTTCGTTTTCGAGGTAGGATCACCTTTTAACGAACGTTTCCTGTTTCAGCCTTCCATTGGTTTTTGCATCGCCCTTGCTTTTTGTATAACTTACCTTGTTAAACAAATGGGAGGAGGAAAGCCTGCTATGTCAATGGCTGCTGTTGTTTCAATCGGATTGACAGCAGCCGGAAGTGTACTAACGATCTCGCGTAACCGCGATTGGAAAAACAATGAGACCTTGTTCATGACCGATGTGAAACATGCACCCAACAGTGCCAAGACAAATAATTTTGCAGGTATCACCCTTATCAGGAAATCGGAACTGGAAAAAGATTCTCTTAAAAAGGACGCTATATTTAACCAGGCCATTCCATACCTGAAAAGGTCGCTGGAGATATATCCCGGGTTTTCCGATCCATATATCAATCTCGGCAATATCTATTCCCAGCAGGGAAAACTTGATATTGCCCGCGAAAACCTGTTGAAAGCAAAATCGATCTATCCCGGCAACAGCGTCATGCTGAATAACCTTAAGTATGTAGCACAGTTGTATGAAGCGAAGGCCATCAAAACTTTTGCAGAAAAGAATACTGAAGAAGCGATCCGGCTTGCCAATCTTTCGCTGGATTGCGATCCATTGAGTGTAAATATGCTGTATAACCTGGGTGGATATTACCTAACCTTGCAGCGGGTAGATAAAGCAAGAGATGTATGGCAAAAAGCATTGGCCATTGAACCGGGCAATAAAATGATCAAGGGATGGCTTGACCGTATTTCAGGTCCGCCAACCCCCATAAAATAAGAGGCTATTTTCAAAAGATTATCTTTAGCAACATGTTCCAGAATAAAAAGATCGTGGTTGTATTGCCGGCTTATAATGCTGCGCTTACACTTGAACGTACGTACCACGAGATCCCTCACGACATCGTGGATGAAGTGATCCTGGTGGATGATGCAAGCAGTGATGATACACTGGAAGTGGGCAGGCGACTTGGTATCAAACACCTGGTACGTCATGAGCAAAATAAGGGCTACGGAGGCAATCAAAAAACCTGTTATCATAAAGCGCTGGAACTTGGTGCCGATATCGTGATCATGTTACATCCCGATTACCAGTATACACCCAAATTGATACCGGCCATGGCAACCCTAATCAGCAGCGGGTTGTATTCGGTAGTGCTTGGCTCCAGGATACTGGGTAAAGGAGCACTCAAAGGTGGCATGCCGCTGCATAAATATTTTTCCAACAGGGTACTTACTTTTATAGAAAACATTTTACTTAGCGAAAAACTCTCCGAATATCATACCGGTTATCGTGCCTATTCAAGAGAAGTGCTTGAAACGATCAATTTCCCGGCCAACTCCGATAATTTTGTTTTTGATAACCAGGTGCTCTCACAGATCATCTATCATGATTTCCAAATCGCAGAAATTACTTGTCCTACAAAATATTTTCCAGAAGCATCTTCTATTAATTTTGCCAACAGTGTTACTTATGGCATGGGGGTATTAAAAGTGGCGATGATGCACCGTTTACAAAAATGGGGTTTGGTGAAACGAGACATCTACATCAAGCGCTCATAATTTCAAACCTGCTATTTTCAGAACTATCGCATAATCCTTTCCGTTAGGCCTCCATGCCTGTAAAAAAAAACACCCATTCATTTCTGAACGGGTGTTGTGTTGAATGTATTAATGATTCTTATCGGTTGATGATCACTTTCTGAACATAAGAACGTCCGTTTACAAGCGATTTAACCAGGTATATACCTGTCGTTAACTGGCTGCGCAGGTTGAGACTGATCAATCCATTTTCAATGGTTTCATTGCCCTGGTAAACGGGTTGACCCAATTGATTTTTCACTTCAACTTTAACGATACCGCTGTACCTGCTTTCTTCCTGGATGAAGAGTTTGAAATCACCATTAGATGGATTTGGATAAACAGCTTCCTGTTTAGCTGACGAAACGATCGTGCTGATCATATTCTTAGGCAAAGGTAAACAGTTGGTTACTGCCAATGACCTGGTAGAGCTGGTTCCGCATGCCGTTGTGGTGGTAACCCTGATAGAGCTGCTGACAAATGTTCCCTGGAATTGAATTTGCACTGCATTCGTTCCTTGTCCGGATACGATGGAAACAGTTGTTGGCGTCGTGCTGGTCCAGGTATAGGTATTACCCGGCACATTCGTTACCGAATAAGCTCCAGTTGTAGAAGGACAAGGGGTAATGTTACCAGTGATCACACTCGGTGTAGCCGGTGTTCTTTTCACTGTCAAAGAACGCACGGATGAATTGGCGCAATTGTTCACTGCTGTTACCGTAATGGCCCCAGTGGTGAAATTGCTGGCAAAGCTAACGGTAATGCTTAGGTCATTCGCCGTTCCCACACCGCCCGGATGTGAAGTGATGGTTGCTCCGGCTGGTACGGCCCAGATATATGAAGTAGCATTGGCCTGTGAGGCAATAGAATAGGTTGCCACGGTTGCGCTGGTGATAAACGGACAAACATCCGTAGGTCCTGCAATGGCACCTGGTGTGGATGGATTTGTCCGGGTGATGGCCAGTGAACGAGCAGTGGTGCTTGTACCACAGAAAGAAACGCCTTTCACTGAAATGGCTGTTCCAGTTACAAAACCGCTGTTATATTGTACTTTGATGATAGTATCATTGGCACCTGTACCGCCTGGGTGACCTGAAATAACTGCACCAGCTGGTACTGTCCATTGGTAAGAACTGGTGTTTGCCAGTTTACGAATTGTATAAGTGGCTTCATTTGCCGTGCCGATGAACAGGCAGGCATTGGTTGGCCCGGTGATCACACCTGCTGTACCTGGGATACTGCTCCTGATAGATAATCTAACCAGTGTAGAAGCGCCTCCGCAGCCGTTGCTAACGGTTACGCTTACATAACCTGAAACAAAGACAGGTGAATAATCCACTACAATTGAATTGGTTCCTTGTCCGGATACGATCACTGCATTAGATGGAACGGTCCATACATAACCGGATGCATTCACAGAATTAATGCTGTACGTGGCATTGCCGTCGAGCGGGCCCATGAACGGACAACCGTTGTTTGGCCCGGTGATCGTACCTGCTGTAAAGCTGCAAGCCACGGGATTTACCACGATGCTGGTAGTTGCACTGTTCGTACAACCACTTGCATTGGTATAGGTATAAGTGATGGTAAAGGTACCTGCACCAGACACTGACGGGTTAAATGAATTGCCGCTAACACCTGAACCGCTGAAAGTTCCACCGGCTGGAGTGCCTGCCAGGGTTATGGCAGCGCTCGCTGTTGTAAGAGGACCATAGGTTCCGGCATTTACGGTAGGTAAAGGAACTACTGTTACACTACCCGTAGCTGTATTCGTACAGCCATTTATGTTAGTATACGTATAGGTATAAGAAGTACTAGGTCCTGAATATGGGTTTGGTATACTAAAGGTTCCACCTGCAGGTGAACCTACCAGGTTAACCGGGTTACCCAAACAGGTGGTGAGGTTACCGGCCGAAACAGTTGGCAAACCATAAACAAATACCGCGTAGGAGTTTGATTGTACAGATCCGCAACCATTTGTATTGGTAACGAAATATGCACCCGAAGTTGTTGCCGTAATGCTTGGTGTTGTCGCACCTGTGTTCCAGGTTCCACCTACATTACCACTCAATACTACACTTCCACCTGCGCAAAATTCGGTTGAGCCGCTCGCCGTAACAACTGATGCAGTTGGCAGGGGATTAACGGTAACGGTTATACTATTAGACTGAACAGATCCGCAACTATTCGTATTGGTTACAAAATAATTTCCGGCTGCCGATACGGTGATGGATGCAGTAGTTGCTCCTGTATTCCATGTGCCGCCTACATTACCATTTAACACAACATTGCTGCCTGCACAGAAAGAAGTAGGTCCGGCAGCTACGATCGTAGAAGCAGTTGGGATCCTGTTTACTTTAAGTCCAAAATTATTATCAGAACCGGTTACAACAGGGTTGCTGCTAACTACCCGTATACGGTAACCACTATCCGCAGTTGTATTGGCAGGGATGGTAGCGGCTATTGTACCAGAACCGGTACCTGTTAAAGTACCAATAGATATGGGGCTAGCAAATGAACCAGCCGCATTGGATAATTGAGCAGTAAATACATTGCCTGCATTGGCAGCACCATTCGTAGTAAAAGGAACACTCACTGCATTGCCTGCACAGTAGACTGTAGGCGCAATTGCCGATGTAGTGATGGTAGAAAAGCTACCACCTGCTGTGATGGTAAAATTGGTATTTGAAATATCGAAGAAGATATTTCCTACAGCTTCGATCTTGATCCTGGCAGTAGTTGATGGCGTATTTGGGATAACCAATGTTTCTGTTCCATCATTTGCAGTGCTGGCAGCTAACACGGTTGGGAAAGTCTGTCCACCATCCGTTGACAAAGAAATTTTTACATTGGCACAACTCACCGGAGCAGCCGTTGTACTGGCAACTGCCCAGGTAATGGTTTGTGAAGATCCGCCAACCCATGATACGGCTGTATTAGGAGCACTTACCGCAAAAGGACCAGAGGCCGCATTAACGGTAACGGTCATATCTGTAAAAGATGTTTGTCCAACAGAAACAGGTGCCGTAGATCTGAATATAGCGTTATCCCTTACCGTTAGCCTGAAATTAAGCGTGCGGGCAACTGAGCTTAAGGCCTCAGTATTGGCACTCGCATCGCCGCCTGGTAAAGGTCCGCTGATAAGGGCACCAGCTAAGATGGTGGCCAATTTAGGGAAGTACCTGGTGGGAGAAGTAGTTGGACTAAAAGATATCCAGTTTGGTCCGGAAGCTTTGGTAGCACTTGCTACGCTGTTTGCTCCCGATACGGTGGAGTTGTCATTTTGTTCCCAGCAATAAGTAAGCACATCACCAGCATTTGCATCAGTTGCTGAACCAGTGAGGGCAAATGGCGTACTTCGAGGGATAGTATAATTTGGTACCGCAGCAACAACAGGTGTTGCATTGGTTGCGGTAATGCTTGTAGTTACAGGGCAGGTTTTCGTTAAAAGGTTTGCCTGGATCTGTGCAATGGTAGCTTCATGATAAATATCGATGGAGTGAGGGGCAACATCCTGGCTGGTAATACCGGCATAACCCATAATGGTGATTCCCGAACCTACTTCTTTATTTACACCGGCACTTTCCAGTGCATGAGAGAATGTATGGTTACCGCCCAATTGATGTCCTACTTCATGCACTACATAATCAATATCGAAATTATCTCCTTGTGGAATTCCATCCGCAGGAGAAGTGATGCCGCTTCCTTTTGATCCGTTCGTACATACGCAACCGATACAACCTGCGTTACCGCCGCCGCCTGAAGCGCCAAACATGTGGCCGATATCATAATTGGCCTCACCAATTACAGAAGTAAGGGTTGATTGCAGTTGGCCGTTCCAGCTGCCCATGGTTGTATAAGGATCGGAAGATGCTGTATAATAAATAACACTGGTAGTATTGGCGATCAGGTTCAGGTGAAGCGCCAGGTCTTTTTCATACACGCCGTTGCAACGGGTGAGGGTTGCATTGAAAGCTGCTAACACCAGGCCAACCTGGGCAGCACTTGTGGCGCCAAAATAATTGGAATATTCTGCATTGCAGGACTGTGCAAGGCGTATCGTCTTCAGATCGCCACCTGATCTAGCAGCCAGGTTGGTTTGTCCGATCTGTGAGTTAATATCGGTAACGAGTTTTTTATCTTCAGTAGAACAGGTCCATGGTAATTGGCCAGGCTTTCTTTGTGAATTAAAAACTGCGTACACTTTATGATCCTGTGAATATGGTTCAATGAATTCATTTTCTTTTTCAGTTCTGAAGATCATGGTTTGAATACCCTGTGGTGAGATACTCAGTTTAAGGGTAGCCGAACGATCGGTGATCCCTTTTCCGGAATAAGCCCTGATATTGGGAAATTGTTCCTGCAAGGCTGGTTCAAAATTCGATGCTTCAAATACTTCAAAATCTTCTACCTGTCCGGCTGTATTGGGAAGGGAGATGATGGTCGAATGTTTAGAAGGCGTTCTGCCAGCAAGTGTAAATAGTTCCTGGCGAAGTGGCTCAATGTTCAGGTTGAACAATTTGAATTCCGTAGGAAAGGAAAGTCTGGCAATTGCTTTGTCTTTGTTGATAGATCCACGGTTTTGCACGTTATCTGACCAATATTTGCCAGATTGAGCAAAGCCTGCAGCAGCAAACAATGCAAACAAAAGCGTTAGTTGTAAAGCTTTTTTCATGTTAGATAGTTGTTTGATAAAATTGGTAATACCTGAATTAAATTCACCCGGGGAGAGTGTTGGTTTTTGCATAGATGGTTTTTAAGTGGGCGAAAAGTAGTGTTTTTTTTAATCATTTTTAGAAAATAATAGAAAAATGTGGGGTAAAAACTGAAAAAAAATGGGATTTGTAAAGAATATACTACAGAAGTTGATTTTAAAGGCAAAGTGTGTGAAAAACAACAGAAGGGCCTGTTGTAACCTGGTCTGACCATAGCGTTTAACCAAGAAGGAATTATTTAATTCCCCTTTAGTAATCAATCCTTTATTTAAAAAACTTCTACGATTTAGGCCTTATTTATTCTGCCTGAACCTGTCTAAGATAAACAGCAAAGCCATGTCTTCATTGAATAAACTCTGGTCAATCGGAAAATCGGGCATCGTACCGCGGGCTGATAATGGGAGTGAGGCATCCAATAGGAATTGTTTTGTTGGAATCTCTATGTGTACCTTGGTATTAGGTAACTCATCATCTTTGCTAAAGCCTGCGATGACCATATTATTTCCACCGGTTTCTTCTCCCACAAAGACGGCCCGTTTATACTTTTTTAAAGCGGCTGCAACGATTCCTGAGTTAGAAAAACTTCCGCCATTGATCAATACATAAAGCTGTCCTGTAAAAATATTTTCGGCAGGGTCATGCAAACCTTTGCATGGACCACTGGTATTACGAAGTTGGTATTGGCTTTCCGATCCATCTACTTCAAAATATTTTTCAACTACTGAAAATGGCTGACTCATCAGGTAACTGAGCAGCGTAACGCCATTCTCAATATCGCCACCCTGGTTGTTCCTTAGATCGATCACCAGATTTTTGATATTCTTATCTTTTATTTCCCGAAAATAATTACTTATCACAAAAGGGAATCTTTGGTGGTATTCTTTCCTTAAAACATCGTTGTGAAAATCCTTGATCGTCAGGATCGCATATTGCTGATCAGTTGAAGTTTGTAATGTAATACCCTCGCCGGATTTTTTTACATTGTCGCGGGAAGGATATTTTAGTTTTCGGTAGTATGAAATACTGTCATTGGACAATGCATCTATCACAGCTGTTCCCTTAATACCCTGCCGCTGGTATTCAATGTTAAATTGTTTAGGATGCCCGAAATGAAAACTATAATAGCTTTTAAAATATTGATGCAGAATCCAGTTTGGATAAGTCAGGTTTTCGCCATCCCTGATCTGCCTTATCTTAAGCTGGGAGAGGATTTCGGAGGTAGGGGTATTGTTGATCGCAGTAATTTCATCTCCTGCTGCAAGGCTTGAATCGGGAGTATAGATCATATCTACGTACAACCTGTTTTTTATGATACTGCATTTATAAGGTAAGAATTTACTTTGTTGATTATGAAAGTTCATCGTTTTTTTTGAAGGCAGCAGGATCGTATGCCCATCTTTAATCCATGAACTAATGATGCTGATGTGATGATAAAAAGCCAATTCAGTCATCGGGCTTTTCAAGTCGTTAGCTAAACTATCGAAAATGCGGTCGATTTTAATTTTCTGCGTATATAGATAAAGGTTAGGATGTTTATTCTCCAGTTTTTTTTGTAAAAACCTGAGGTCTTCTTTTAATGCTTCCTGAGGGAATAATTTTTCTGGTTGTTGGCCAAAAGTGGCACTTGAAAGCATCCAGCTTGCCAGGAATGTAAGCATTGTTTTCAGCATAATGTAATTGTTAAGCGTTAACTAGGAAGCCAATGGATTCCAGTCTCTTCAAATTAAGGGAAGTGTAACAATTAAAGTATGTAAAAATTCCTGATTAAGTGAAAATTGTTGTAGATAAAAAGAACCGGTTATTTTCTTATCAATACGGAAGGTGCAAAACCATATAGGTTTTTAAAGGCTTTGCTGAACGAATAAATATCGGGGAAGCCAGTTTCGAGAGCGGTTTCAGAAACAGACAGTTGTTGTTGTTCTAAGATTCTTTTTCCATGTTCCAATCTTTTATGCTGGAGGTATTGATGCGGAGACATGCCCAACATTTTTTTGAAAAGGCGGAAAAAATGATATTCCGACATGCAGGCTTCCTGGGCTATCAGGCTTATGGTTAATGGATTGGCATATGCCTGGTCGATAAACTCCCGGCCCCTGCTAATTCGTTTATATAAATCTTTACGGGTTGTTGTTTTAATCACCGGCAATGACTGCAATTGTTTAAATACAGGCAACTGGTCGGTCACGATTTTTTCAGCCAGCGAATAAAAGAACTCCATCGTCAAATTACTTACTTCAAACTTATTGAATGCTACATCTTTTCCCAATTGAAGCAAAGCTTTTCCTGTGATGGTTTCATCTGCTTTATAGAGTTGATCTAAAAAATAGGGTGTGCTGAAAAAAGTTCCTAAATCAACATCAGGGTAACTGGTATCGGGACGGCGCAAACTGGCTACTGCTTCCTCCATTAATGCGGGTACCAGGTTAATGCAGATTCCTTTGGCATTTTTACCTGCTTCAATGTTTACATGACCTTCTTTGCTGCTGTTACACAACAGGTACTGGTTTGTGCCGACATGATACTGGTATTCGTTGAGTGTATAGGTTTCAAAACCTTCTACCACATATTTTATGGCAAAGCCCTTAGACTTTACGGGTTGGTAAAATTCATTCAGCGATGAAAAAACAAGGCTGTTGTTTTGCTGCTCAAGAGTTTTCCATTCCTGGCTTGTGTCGCTGAATAGTGGCTGCATCCTGGTCCTTCTTTAGTTTCTTACTTAAAGAAAAATGATTTGAAGGAGTTGATGCAATTTATTTACATGAGCGGTAAATGTAGTTTGTTAAAAAATGATGTAAAAAGCATAATGACCAATAAGCGCAAACATGATAAACAAATTTACCAGCATCATTTTGCCAGTACTTCTTTCATCCAGTTACAGGCATGATCAAATACTTTTGGGTTGAACTTTGTTGCGGCATATTGATAATACGCAGCAGGCGTTTTTTGCCATTTTATGAAATCCTGCATGCTGCCGATCTCTTCAAAAGTATGCGTGGTTTTGGGTGCCAGCCAAAACTGTCCTTTACCGGGATGGATCCTGTTTACATGATCGATCAGTGCCTGGTGATCGGTCGCATTGTTGGCAGCAATATCACATTCGCCATAGATCGCCAGTACATGGGAATTGGTTTTTGCCCAGGCAACTGACAGGTCGTGTTGATTGAGTTCTTTGTGTACCGATGCGGCCCGTCCTGAAGCGCCCAGTTTGGTTTTGGGATCGTAACTCATTATCAGTTCCAATGCTGCCGTTCCTTCGGCTGTTTTGCAGATATCATCCGCTGTTTTGTTGGTATAGAAATAGTCATTGATATAGGGCATGGCCGCATCGATCGTTTTACGAAGTTGTACCGTATCATCTCCATAATAACCGGATTGGATCATGTTGGCTTCGATAAGATAATCGAGCCAATGTTTGAAAACGGTACCATATACTATTACCGCTTTAGGTTGATATTTAGCAGACAGCAAAGGAGCGGTAACACCTCCCATGGAATGTCCGAACAGGATTATTTTACCCGTATCAACCTTTTTTAAGGTAAGTAAGTTTTTATAGCCTGCGTCATACATTTCCAGTTCGGCATTGAATCCCATGGTTTCACAAGGTGCCATATTCATATTATCACCCATGTCGGCCTTCTCCATGCGATAAACCGCAAAACCCCTGTCTACCATGGCATCTATCGCTTGTTTGGTTTTATCAAATGCAGTGAAATTGTCCATGGAATAACAGGGGAGTCCCTGTAAAAAGTATATGGTGCCCAATGGAGATCTGTCTTTAGGTGCTTTATAAATGGTTCTTACATATCCCTGCTGGTATGCAAACTCACCATATTCTATGGTAGCGGTATTACTGGTTTCCAATGGTCGTGGCATAACGGTGCCGGATAGCTTTATTTCCTTGTTGTTGCGAATAACGATTACTTTTATGGGCTCCTGGGCTCTAAGTGTTTTTGCAACCAGTGGAAGCTGAGTTGGATTATTGATAGTGATATCATTCACCCGGGTTATGATGTCATTTATTTGCAAACCCAGGTTGGCTGCTGTTGTATTTGGAACAGCAAATTGCACAACAGCCCCCTGGCTATAACCTAATTTGGTAACCAGGCTGTCAGGTGTTTTTTGATAAAAGCCAACCCCAAGGCTACCTTTTCTTTTGATGTGCTGGGCGTTGATCAGCTGTGCCAGGAATATCGTTAACGTATATACGATGAAATATTTTCGCATGATATTTTCAATTTATGTTAGACTGTTCAGTTAATAATCCAGTTAAAATATTTTATTCTGGATTCATGACCGCTTTCAAAGTATTGGCTTTGGTCAGGTATTTTTTGGCTACCTGTATGATATCTTCTTTGAAAATGTCCTGAACTGTATTGTTGTATTCTGCCCAATTTAATGCCTTGAAATCATAACTGAATTGCTGTTCCAACAGGCTGCACCAATAGTTGTTGTTCTTGAAAAAGTTCTCAACCACTTTTAACCGCTGGGCTTTGGCTTTTTGAAGATCATCTTCATTCATTTCTCCATTTATGATCTGCTGCACCAGTTCATCAAATGCCTGGATGATCTTATCCGTATTTTCCGGTAAAGATGATACAGTTAGTCCAATATTAAATTCTCCAACCGGTTGCCTGATGATCGAATTGCTTACACTCGGCGCATAGGTACTACCCATTTCTTCCCGCAATTTTTGATTGGCCTTCATTTGCAAAATCTCACCCATCAGGATAAAGGTTTGAACTTCTTTATGATCCGTTTCAGCTACTTTACCATAATAACCATAATTGATCTCAGATTTTTTTTCTTTACCAGCTTTGAAGGTGAAACTATTCTTGCCTGTTATTGGTTTCAGCATATTTTCCATTACGAGTACCCGCGGCTGTTGATTGGTTGGGATAGATGCAATATAAGTTGAAACCAGTCCATGAAAAGTCTTCTCATCGATGTTACCGGAAAATACAAATACGGCACCCTGTAAATTGCCGGTCATTTTTTTGTATACATTTTTCAAGTCATTTAATTGAAGCGCTTTTACTTCAGTTGCAGACGGGAATCCCGGTAACCTGTTTGAATAATTATATTTGAATGCATTGAGTGTGTCTGAAAATTTATATGATGGATTTTTAAGCAGGCCGCCAACCTGGCTGGCATAATTGTTTTTGATCCCTTCGAATTCTGTTGCATCAAAGTTCACCTGCGTCAACTTTAAGTTTAATATCTGCATGAATTTCTCCATATCGGCAACATTGGTATTCCCATTGATGAGTAATTGATTTACACCTGGGCTGATAAATAAATTGGCTTCTACACCGGATAAGATCTTCGGTAAGTCAATTGCTTTATGCTTACCTAAGCCCAGTGAACCCGTTAAGGGCATATATTTTACCTGTTTAATCTCACCTGGCAATAAGCTGGTCATGCCTCCCCATTGACTGCCACGGAATACGATCTCATCATTCTTGAAATTCGTTTTCTTGTAAATGACCGTGATGCCATTTGACAGGGCAAGGGTATGTGCATCGAGATCTTTATTAAAAGTAGAATTAATAATTTTCCCAGGTTTGGGGATTTCATCCATCAGTTGCATTGAAATCTTGTTTTCAGCATATGCTTCCGTTTTTTGCAACTTTGCTTTTTCAAGTGCATTTAGGATACCCGTTTCCGTGATGCTGTTTTTCATAGCTTCGGTAGCATTGAAAACGATAAATGCCGGCTTACTGAGATCAAATGATTTTACCTGGCCATTGATTTTATCAAGGTTTATTTCATTGATAAACCGGGCGACAAATTTTTGTTCAGCTTCAATACCTGGTGAAGGTTCTTTGTTGAGAAAGTGTTCCACATATTCATTTACAAAACCTGCAGATTCTGTTTTGTCTTTTTCCAAAAGCATTTCTTCATATTGTTTGAGCGTATTCTTTTTGACCCTGTCAAGTTCAGCCTGGGTGAAGCCAAATTGTTGTGCTTTCAGTATTTCTGCTATCAGCATGGAAATGGCGGCCGCCGGGTTGTCTTTCACCAAAGCCGTGATACTGCTGGTTTCATAGCCCCTGAGAAAACTTGCTTTGAGGTTGATGTTGCCATATGTGATCGGTGATGATGGATTCACAAAATTTTCCCTGAGCCTTCCATCAAATAGATTGCTGATCATTTCATACAACAGGTTTTTACCATAAGATTGCCAGTTACTTTGTTCCTTACTTTGTTCCAGCCCCATGTAGATGCTTAGAAAGTTGTTGGTGTTTTCTGCATCGCTTACTAATTTGGCTGTATTGGTTTGATGCCATTGGATTGGGGTGATAGTTGGCCTGGCGGGAGCATTGACGGGATTGACAAGGTCGGAAAAAAGTTTTTTTATTTGGGCTTCTGTTTTTGTTAAATCAATATCTCCTACAACTATGATCGCCATATTATCGGGTCGGTACCAATCTGAATAGAAGTCTGTGAAAGCTTTGCGTGGAGCAGTTTTGATGATGTCTTCCTTACCGATGGGAATGCGTTGCCCGTATTTACTATTATTGGTCATGGTTGGCAGGTATTGTGCAAAGACACGTTGACCTGCATTTTGCCGCATTCTTTTTTCTTCGAGGATGATGCCCCGTTCTTTGTCGATCTCTTCTGTTTCTAACAGCAGATTTCCGGCCCAGTCACGGAGCACCTGGTAGCCGTTGGTCAAAACGGTTTCATCATTGCTGGGAATAGGCAGCATGTAAAGCGTATAATCAAAATTGGTCGTGGCATTGAGATCGGCGCCAAAGCGTACGCCTGCCTTTTGCAGGTAACTCAGCAATTCATTTTTAGGAAAATTTTTGGTTCCGTTGAATGCCATATGCTCAAGGAAGTGTGCGATGCCTTGCTGGTCGTCTCGTTCCAACACTGAACCAGCATTTACCACCAACCTTAGCTCAGCCCTGTTTTCGGGTTTGCTGTTTTTGCGGATATAATAGGTGAGTCCGTTGGGGAGCTTTCCCATTTTTACCTGTTGATCGAGTTGTATTTGGTCGGCCAGCGGTTGCGCTGTTGTATGAATACTGAAAAGGAGGTAGCAGAGAATGCCGAGTAGACTTGTTTTCATGCTTCTAAGGTTTGTAGTTTGTGAATTTCAATGTGATTCGAAGTCCCTGGTTGGGTTTGAAACAAATGTATGGCCGGACATGGCTGGCGGGTTTGTCAAATCCTGCTAATTTTTAAATACGGGGTTGAGGATAAAATCAGTTGATAGGGGGTAAATCAACGGAAAAAGTTGGTGTCAACTGGTCTGACCATAATTGATTATTACCGTAAACTTATTTTCTATTAATCAGATATTCAAACTATTAGAACAGAACCTACGCATTTTGAGGCGATAAAAATAGTTGAGTTCATAAGAGAAATTAAATCTTGTTGGTAGAGAGTGCCCGGAAGCATTGAACGCTTCATAATGTTTTCAATGTACAAGAGTGCGACGCCACTGAAGCCGGGCTATGAGCCGCGGCTGGTAACCCAAAAAAAGATCAATTGAGGTTAATTTATGCATTTCATGCAACGCAATCCCCCTCGCACATATATCAATCCTTTCTATCTTACCAAAATACGCCCAAAATCCACTAATTTCGCCCCTCAAAACGAGTTTAGCAGGACATGAAGAATATCCGAAATTTTTGCATCATTGCCCATATAGATCACGGAAAAAGTACCCTGGCCGACAGGCTTTTACAAAGCACCAATACCATCAGCGAACGCGACATGCAGGCGCAGGTACTGGATGATATGGACCTGGAAAGGGAAAAAGGTATCACCATTAAGAGCCACGCGATCCAGATCAACTATCCTTACAAGGGTGAAAATTATGTCCTGAACCTGATCGATACACCTGGCCACGTAGATTTCAGCTATGAAGTGAGTCGTGCACTGGCAGCCTGCGAAGGCGCTTTGTTGCTGGTAGATGCATCTCAAGGTATACAGGCACAGACCATCAGCAACCTTTATTTGGCGATTGACAATAATCTGGAGATCATCCCGGTCATCAACAAGATAGACATGGATGGAGCCATGATTCCTGAAGTAACCGACCAGATCATTGAACTGATCGGCTGCAAACAGGAAGATATTCTGCTCGCCAGCGGTAAAAGCGGAATCGGCATTGAAGAAATCCTGGCGGCCATCATTGCCCGCATACCGGCACCTACCGGTGACCCGGAAGCGCCGTTACAGGCTTTGATCTTTGATAGCGTGTATAATTCTTTCCGCGGTATAATTGTATATTATAGAGTATTCAACGGAACGCTTCGTAAGAATGATAAAATCAAATTTAGCAATACAGGTCTCGAGTATGGGGCCGATGAAGTAGGTATTCTTAAAATGGGCCTCGATCCCCGAAATGAAGTAAGGGCAGGCGATGTGGGCTATATCATCACTGGTATTAAAAATGCCAAAGAAGTGAAAGTGGGCGATACCATAACGACTACGGCTAACCCCTGCAAGGAAAGTATCAAGGGTTTTGAAGATGTGAAGCCGATGGTATTTGCAGGTATCTTCCCGGTAGAAACTGATGCGTTTGAAGAGTTGCGTGATTGCATGGACAAATTGCAATTGAACGATGCGTCACTCACCTTTGAGCTGGAAACCTCGCAGGCACTGGGCTTTGGCTTCCGATGCGGATTCCTGGGCATGTTGCATATGGAGATCATCCAGGAAAGACTGGAAAGGGAATTCAACCAGACGGTGATCACTACTGTACCGAACGTAAGCTTTTTAGCGACTACGAGTAAGGGTGAGAAGATCGTGGTGAATAACCCGACCGAAATGCCAGACCCAACCAGGATCGATCATATAGATGAACCATTCATTCGTGCACAGATGATCAGCAAACCCGAATACATCGGCAATATTATGACGTTATGTATTCAGAAAAGAGGCGTGCTCATCAACCAGGGATATCTAACGCCAACGCGTGTGGAGCTTACGTTTGACATGCCACTGACCGAGATCGTTTTTGATTTTTATGATAAACTCAAGAGCATGACCCGTGGGTATGCGAGTTTTGATTATCACCCTATAGAGTACCGGCAGTCCGATATCGTGAAGATGGATATCCTGCTGAATGGGGAGAAAGTGGATGCGCTTAGTGCGCTGATCCACCGGGGACGGGCACACGAATTTGGACGCAAACTGTGTGAGAAACTAAAAGAACTTTTACCTAAACAACAATTCCAGATCGCAATACAGGCTGCGATTGGCGCCAAAGTAGTGGCGAGGGAAAATATAAGTGCCATGCGCAAGGATGTTACCGCCAAATGTTATGGTGGTGATATCAGCCGTAAACGTAAACTGCTTGAAAAACAAAAAGAGGGTAAGAAGCGGATGAAGCAGATCGGCAACGTGGAAGTACCGCAGGAGGCTTTTTTGGCGGTGTTGAAGTTGAATGACTAATACTTTGGATTGTCACGGATTTTTGTTGATTGATTCACGGATGACACGGATTTGACGGATGATATAGAATTGATTCACGGATGACGCGGATGACACGGATTAAGAAATCTTTGTTATTCGTGTCTTCTGTCTTATACTATTTCAATGAATAAAAATATCAGTGTCGTCGGTGTCATCCTTGCAAACCGTGGTTCAAAGTAGCTGTTCCAAATAAAAAATCAGAATTATCAGCATCATCCGTCCATTCTGTGTCTCAAAATTTTTTGTTCCAAAAAAATCCGTGTCATCCGCGTCATCCGTGTTTCAAAGTCAATGTATTTTACCGACCAATGCCACTTTTTTATTTTCATTATTTTTTGATTCCGTGTTGATCATTAAGCCTCCTTTTATCATGCTGTCGGTGACAGGAAGTGGATCTATCTCTTTGTCGGGAGCCTGGAAATAATTGCTGTCTATGGGAACAACCGCGGGTTCGCCGATTAATGGCGGCTCCTGCTCCGGAATAATAACAATATCTCCCTGTATATCGCCTCTAACCGTTACCGGTTGAACCGGTTTGCCGATTGAACCGGTTGAAATCAATGAATCTGGTTGAATGAATAGTGGTTGAATAGGGTTTGCCGTATCAGAAAGATTTTGCGATTGGGGAACTACCTGAATACTACTGTCGTTTATCACGATATCTCCATTTGTTTTCACATCGCAGGAAAAGAGCGTGGAGCTGAATACGATCAAACTGGCTACCAGGAAGCGTTTCCACCAGGGCATTATTAATTCAAAAATATTCCCCGGGAGGTTAATTTGAATACGATGAAGTTGTGTGGCACTAAACCTGCCGCATATACGCTCTCCATGGCGACTAAGTAAATACAGTTGTACCGCTTCGTCGCTCATGTGAGTAAAATCCACGACTGTTTTGGCGCAGGCATTGCAATGGCGGCCGAGTTCGTTCGGGGTCATTTGGCTCCAGTCTTCGTGACAGGGTGTGGGGATGCTGATCTTGTGCATAGCTTCAATTTGCTATAAGATGCAGCCAAACAGAAAAATGCATAAAGCATCTGAATTAATTTACAGACGCATATAAGGGTCAGGGTTTCTTTTCTGGTTGTTCTGTTTCATCTTCGCCCGATAATTTCTTTTCACTGATGGTTTTATCCTTATCTGTAGAAAGAGGATTGGGCACCGGGGCACCGCCTTCAGGTGTTACTTCGTTAAAGATCTTGCTTACATGCACCCATTTGCCATTGATCCATTTTAGTCCTTCATAATCGCCGTCTCCTACGAGTGTATACTTTTTATCGGGACTATTGGATTCGGAGATGAGGTGTTCCATCACGATCATGTCGAGTTCTTTATCATAGTTCAGCCTTGGGCTGGCTTCTTTTTTAAATTCCATGATATAACGGGAAGGGTTACGTGGTTTTATTCCTGAACCGGGTATGCTGAAAAAGCGGCCACCAAAACGGGGTTCGCCATCTACAAAGTCGAGTACTTCAATGATCTTCTTATTGCTGCGGATATTGTTTTCATCGTATCCTATGAGCGTATAATAAGAATGGTTGTTATATTTTTTAAGGATGATGCGGTAATACACTGCGCCCATCCAGCCAAAATGATTGCCCACCGTGTCTTCCATGTTTACGGTAACATCTGATTTGTCGATAAGCGGGTAACGCATCAATGAACCATCGGCGGTATGCATCTGTATGGCGCCATGCTGGCGGATGATGTTGTCGTTGATCAGCATTTGCCAGGTGATGATCCTGAAAGAACTATCGGGTGCATATAGACAGGATATTGTTATCAGTGAATCGAAAGGGTAGTAGAAAGAGTTTTTAATTTTCAGTGCCCGCATGAATATCCTGGTAAAGATACTGTCGGCAACAAAACGGTCGAGTGGGTTGATACCTTGTATGATCCTCATAGCCGGGGCTTTGAGGGAATCTTCTTTTTGCTGAAGTACACGGAAATCGGCAGGGCTGATCTTTTGTGCGATGGATGAACACTGCAGGAGGCAAGCCAGGAAAAGCAAGGACAGGAATTTCATGTGATAAATGTAACGAAACAATTGATAAACAGGATGGTAACGGATGGGATATGACTAAATTTTAACGAATGGATCACGGATAAGGGGGATGATGGGAAATTTGCTATAGGATCACGGATGACGCGGATGACACGGATTTGCGGATGGTATTGACTCATGAATCATCTAGAAACATGAATGCTTCAGATTTTAAGTATTTTTAAAAATCAGTGTTATCTGTGTCATCCGCGTCATCCGTGTTTCAAGTTTCAACATCAATCATTAAGTCCGTGTTTCTATTCAATTAAATCGATGGTAAATCCTTTGCAAATGCGATCAGGCTATCGTATACGGCATCTATCCGTGGATCTTTGAGGTCAACTTCGGGGCGGGTTGTGGGTAAGAAAACCGTGTACACACCGAGGTTGCGCCCAAATTCCATGTCGCTGATAGTATTGCCCACCATGATGGATTTGGA
>JAKQKY010000269.1 GCA_029560415.1 Bacteroidota bacterium
ACCTGTAGTGATCAGCATCTATGATATGAACGGAAAACTTGTTTTTAATAACAGACTTCTTGCGTCCAGGGGAAGCAATACAGCTACTGCCAATATCAGTGCACTTGCACCAGGCAACTATACTCTTAAAATTGAAATGGGCACAAAAGTAATGACGGAAAAGATCAGCAAATTTTAATTTATAATCGACGCCAAAGCAGCTATTAATCATAAATGCATGCTCCGTATGACTATAATTATAATAAATTGATTTATTTTCACCATTCCTTTCAAAGAAAAATAAACGAGTATGAATAAAGTACATCTACCTAAACAATTAATGCTGATCCTGTTTCTTCTTATTGCAGGATGTACAGCTCAAAGCCAAATATTAACCGAAGGTTTTGAAGGCGGCACTTTTCCACCAGCGGGATGGCTGAATATACACACTGCCGGTGACGACCCTGATGCTTTATGGGAGACCGCCACTACAGGTGCAGACGGAGGCCAGGATGCGAATGGTGCGCCTTTCACCGTAGATCCACATTCAGGAACAGGAATGGCGCAATTCCGTTCTTACGATTTCTTATGGGAAAATGCAAGTGCCCTTACCAGCACTTCTGTGGATCTTACGACTCCCGGATCAAAAACTGTTTCTTTCTGGATGTACAGGGATAATGCATTTCCAAACAGCGCAGACAGTGTATCGGTGTATATTAACACAACGGCAGGTTTAACCGGCGCTACCCTGGTTGGAGTTGTACACAGGTTCAAAGGACTTAGTCCAATTGTGACCGGTGCAGACGGCTGGTACAGGTATTCCCTGGTGGTTCCGGGAGGTTTTACCACCGCTACTAATTATTTCACCTTCCTGGCTGTGAGTGATTATGGCAATAACATGTTTATTGACGATATTTCTGTGGAAGAGTTTGGCGCCTGTACTGGAATGCCATCTGCCGGAATTATAACCGGCCCATTGAATGTGTGCTCAGGAACACAGGTAATACTTGAAAATACAGGTGCTACAGATGCCGATGGCATGACGTATCAATGGCAATCCTCCCCTACGGGATCTGGATCCTGGAGTAATATTTTGGGGCA
>JAKQKY010000288.1 GCA_029560415.1 Bacteroidota bacterium
ATCAAAAATACTTGCACGGATTGTTACACTGGGTAAAACACGTATTAAATCTGCCTATGACCCTACTTGTGGTTCGGGTTCACTAATTCTTCGGTTGGGCAGGATTTGTGATGTATTGAAGTTTTACGGTCAGGAGCGCAACCGAACCACATACAACCTGTGTCGAATGAACATGATTCTGCATGGCGTTCATCACACCAGATTCGATATTAAACTGGAAGATACACTCGAACATCCGCAACACGAAAAACTCGATGCTGAGGCAGTGGTGGCAAATCCGCCATTTTCAGCACAGTGGAGTGCCAGTCCCTTATTCATGACCGATGACAGGTTCAGCGAATACGGCAAACTTGCACCATCATCAAAGGCTGACTTTGCCTTCATTCAGCACATGATTTATCATTTGGCAGAAAATGGTGTTATGGCTGTCGTTATGCCACACGGGGTGCTATTCAGGGGCGCAGCCGAAGGTCATATCAGGAAATATCTTATTGAGGAAAAGAACTATTTGGATGCAGTTATCGGACTTCCAGCCAATATTTTCTATGGAACATCCATACCCACATGCATATTGGTATTCAAAAAATGCCGTGAGCATCCAGATGACATTCTGTTTATTGATGCCAGCCAGTACTATGAGAAAGTTAAGACACAAAATTATCTGCGTGATGAGGATGTTGACAGAATAGTGGATACATACGCAAAACGCATCACAATTGACAAATACAGCTATGTTGCCAGTCTGGATGAGGTCAGGGAGAACGAATATAACCTGAACATTCCGAGGTATGTTGACACCTTTGAAGAGGAAGAACCTGTGGATATTGATGCTGTTGCCAGTGAACTGAAAGAACTGGAAACGGAAATGAAGGACACTGATAATACCATTGCTGGTTTCTGCAAGGAATTAAACATTCCAACACCGTTTTAATCATGGAAAAGCAAAAGAATATGCCGCAGTTACGTTTCCCAGAGTTTGAAGGGGAGTGGGAAAATTTAAAACTGGGTGAACTTTCGAAAAGTATACATTCAGGGAAAGATTCAAACGTTTTTGATGGTAATTACCCTTTATATGGTTCAATGGGAATAATTGGCAAATCATCAAGTCCAACATATGAAGGTAAGTACATATTAGTTGCCAGAGTAGGTGCGAATGCTGGGTCAATTAATTTGGTAGAAGATTCATTTGGGGTAACAG
>JAKQKY010000301.1 GCA_029560415.1 Bacteroidota bacterium
GATGGAACTCATCGATAAGATCCTTGAATACAAAAAATTCAAAGAGGCTTCCGCAAAAATGGCGGAGATGGAAGCAGTGCGGATGTTGATGGTTAAACGTGGTAACCTGCAGAAAGAGCTTTCCCAGATCGGGGAAGAAGCAGGAGAAGGAACCGAGATTCAAACGGTTACCATGTTCAAACTGATGAAGGCCTTTGAAAAAGTAATTCAACGCCTGCAGGAAAAGCAGAACAAGCCTGTGCATACCGTGGTACAGTATAATTACACCATGGAGGGCAGCCGCGATTATATGATGACGATCTGCCAGAAAGAAAAAACACTTTCATTTGAAAAGATTTTTGACATATGTGAAAACCGTATTCATGCCATATTCCTGTTTTTGAATATGCTTGAACTGGTTCAGCAGAAATACCTGCACATTCTCATTGGCGAAGGAAGGAACAACTTCATCGTGGAATTCAATGAAAGCCGCGAAGAGGAAATTCACAACCCACTCACCGCCGACGATTTCAGTCACCTGAATTAAACCAGGTTATTTATTTTTTTCAACAAATGACCGGATCCTTACAGGATAGCGGCAACCAATACATGCCAATGATTGAAGTTAAAAATATTCTTACCGTTGTTACAGATCTGCAAAACCGGTTCCATGCCAAAGCGTTTATTTTTGATCTCGATGGTACGTTGCTTGATAATAACCAATATCACCTGCTTGCCTGGAAACAATACCTGAAAGAAAAAGGACTGGAGATCAGTGATGCTGATTACCGCAAAAATGTAAATGGACGCACCAATAAAGATGTGATCGAATATATTTACCAGCGTAAAATGACGGATGCCGAAGCAATGGTATTTGCTCAGGAAAAAGAAGCGGTTTACCGGGAGTTGTATGCTGCCGATATTAAACCGGTGGCCGGGCTCATTGAATTTTTAGAAGCTGCCCGTTCACTGAATATTCCCATGGCTATTGCAACTTCGGGTATACAGGTGAACATTGATTTCATGTTCGATCATGTACCGATCAGGCAATTCTTTAGCGTGATCGTCAATTCGGCGCACATCAGCAAAGGCAAACCAGATCCGGAGATTTATGAAAAAGCGGCAGCCTTGCTGAACATCCCTGCCGATAATTGCCTGGTTTTTGAAGATGCCGTGGTTGGCGTTCAATCGGCCAAAGCTGCCGGCATGCCCGTAGTAGCCATATTAACCACCCATCCTGCTGAAGAATTAAGCAAAGCCGACCTTATCGTTGACAATTTCGAATGCACTAGTTTCCCATCTTAATTTACAGCACTGTTACTACCTTTATGCTGCAATAATGGCAGATTTACACATGGCATCATAATTGATGTTTAAACATCAATAAACTCGATATTATGACAACAATACTTCACAAAGCCGGCGACAGAGGCACGGCAGATTATGGCTGGCTGAAGCCAAATTACTATTTCAGCTTTGCCCAGTTTCATAACCCGGAAAAAGTACATTTTGGATTATTAAGGGTGTTGAATGATGATTTTATTGCAGGCGGCGGCGCCTTTGGAACGCATCCGCATGACAACATGGAAATTGTTACCATTCCTTTTACCGGGGCGTTGGAACATAAGGATAGTACGGGCGGACAAGGCATCATCAAAGCCGGCGATATCCAGATCATGAGTGCCGGTACTGGTGTGCAACATTCCGAAGCCAATGCTTCGCAAACAGAACCAGTGACTTTATTCCAGGTTTGGATCTTTCCAAAACAACGCAATATCAAACCCCGTTACGATCAACGCAATTTCGATATCAACGACCGTTTGAATAACTGGCAGGTAGTTGTTTCCCCCATTGAGGCAGATAAAGCTTTATGGATAAACCAGGATGCCCGTTTTTCACTGACTAAGCTCGAAGCCGGCAAATCGTTGCAATATGAAAATGCATTCAAAGGAAATGGCGTATTCCTCGTTAATATCAGTGGCGTGGTTACGGTAGATGATAAAACCCTGCAGAAAAGAGATGCCGTAGGTATTTCAGATTCCGATTCATTTACGATCACCGCCAGTGAAGATGCAGAATTACTGGCCATTGAAGTTCCGATGAATCAATAAGGAAATAAGAATATCATTTTAATAAAAAATCTCCCGCCAATACGGGAGATTTTTTTAACGGTAGATTTCCAATAGTATTGGATTTTCTGCGTTTTCCAGGTAATATGTTAATCGTTCCAAAAACGAAGGTGAAACAGTTGGGCATCCAAGACTCTGGCAGATGCTTAGCGGATATACTTCCTCGTTAGGTACACAGCCATGCGCATGTAAAACCACGTTTCGTTCATATGCTTTACTGTTGGTTGCACCCAGCCCACTCAGTTTATAAGCCAACCCAAACCTGCCCATATAATCATTCCCTATCTTATAAGTACCGAGCGATGTACAATAGCTCTGTGGTTTATTTGAAAAGATTTCAGCATCCCCATCTTTATCCGATCCGCTACCATGCGTTACGAGGCCTGCCAGCTCAATTGAGTCGGTGTTCAGGTTGTACACAAAAAATCTTTTTTTGCCAGATGAAATGCGCATATCAACCAGGAAACAATAATTGGTATCATAACCAACTCTTTTCGAAAAATCCAATAAATTCTTTGCCTTTTGCTGAACCCTGCGAAAGGTTGTTTTATCCACTTTGATTTTCGCGGGGCTAGTATTTTTCCCAGATACAACCGGATCAAACTTAGGTTTGTACCAGAAAAAATAACCGCCAACTGACAAAGCCAGCATCAGTAAAAAAGACAAGCCGATAAACTTCATAATGAAACGCATTTTTTTGAGATGAAGCTTTGATGCATAACGCAGCGGTTTCCATATTATTTATTGTGCACTGTTAAAGAATGTATAAACCCAGGTTAAGTTGGAAGCTTACCATCAAAGGGATTATGGTTGTACCTTGCTGCTATGTTGCTTCGATTATTTGTATGGCTGTTTAAACGCAATGGCTGGAAAGCCCTGGGACCGGGCATCCCGGCTGATATTAAAAAATGCGTGCTCATTGCTGCACCGCACACGTCTAACTGGGATTTTGTTTATTCGATGGCAGCCCTTCGCATCTACGGCATCCGCACCAGCTTCCTGGCAAAAAAAGAATTGTTTCGCTGGCCGCTGAAAAAAATGTTTACCAGCCTGGGTGGCATCCCGGTTGTACGATCGAAAAGTATGCGATTGGTAGACCTCACCATCCAACAGTTTAAAGAACATGATGAGTTGAAACTAATGATATCGGCAGAGGGTAGCCGAAAAAGGGTTGAGAAATGGAAGTCAGGTTTTTATCATGTGGCCCTCGGTGCCAAAGTGCCCATTTTCATGGCATATCTTGATTATAAAAAGAAAGAGGCGATGATCAGTGAAGCTTTTTATCCGACCGGTAACCCGCAGGCAGACGCAGCCGTTATCCGTAAATTTTATACCGGCGTAACCGCCCGTTTCCCGGAAAAATTTAACCTGGATGCCATTAAACTGGAAGTGAAATAAATTTATTTGGCTACTAACTCGGTTGAATGAACCATTTCACGAATGGCAGCAGCAATGCCATTGGCATCGATACCGATCTCATCGTATAATTGTTTCGGTGTGCCGTGTTCAACCAACTTGTCTGGAATACCCATGATCTTCACATCAGCCTTATAGCCATGTTCATTCATGAATTCTAAAATGGCCGATCCAAAGCCTCCTACAACCGTTCCATCTTCTACAGTGATCACTTTATGATAAGAAGTAAATACTTCATGAAGCATTTTTTCATCCAATGGTTTCACAAAACGCATGTCATAATGCGCAGGGTTGATGCCCTCTCCTTTTACATCCCGTATGGCTGCTGCAGCAAAATTGCCGGGGTGGCCGAATGTGAGGATCGCAATGTCTTTGCCGTCTTTTAATTTACGGCCTGTACCAACGGTAATTTCAGACATTGGGGTTTTCCATTCCGGCATCACACCTTCCCCTCTTGGATAGCGGATCACAAAAGGTAGCTCATTGCTGTCGAGCTGTGCAGTATACATCAGGTTACGCAACTCCGATTCATTCATCGGCGCACTCACGATCATGTTGGGAATGCAACGCATGAAAGCTATATCATAACATCCATGATGCGTTGGTCCGTCTTCTCCTACAAGTCCTGCCCTGTCTAAACAAAAGATGACCGGCAGTTTCTGTATCGCCACATCATGTATAACCATATCGTATGCACGCTGCATGAAGGAAGAATAGATGTTACAGAAAACCTTCATGCCCTGTGTTGCCATACCGGCACTGAGGGTTACCGCATGTTGTTCGCAAATACCTACGTCAAAAGCACGATCGGGCATTTGTTCCATCATGAATTTTAGTGACGAGCCGCTGGGCATCGCCGGAGTAATGCCAAAAATCTTTTTATTTTTTTGTGCAAGCTCGATGATGGTATGTCCGAATACATCCTGGTATTTAGGTGGCTGCGGAATTTCGTATGTCTTTTTTATGATCTCGCCGGTAACTTTATCAAACAAGCCGGGGGCGTGCCATTTGGTCTGGTCTTTTTCGGCCAGTTCATAGCCTTTACCCTTCACCGTTCTGATGTGTAATATTTTGGGTCCGGGTAAATTCTTCAGATCATTCAACGTATCGATCAGCTTCACAATGTTATGTCCATCGATCGGGCCAAAATATCTTAACTGCAAAGCTTCAAAGAGATTGCTGCTCTGGCTTACCATGCCTTTTAAGCTGGCTTCCAGTTTGCTGGCCATGCTCCTGCTAAAAGTTTTTCCAACCGGCAATTTGCCCAATACTTTCCATACATTATCTCTCAGATCATTATAAGTATGTGAAGTGGTGATATCGGTAAGATATTCTTTCAACGCTCCCACATTGGGATCGATGCTCATGCAATTGTCGTTGAGGATGATCAGCACATTGCTTTTTTCAATGCCGGCGTGGTTCATGGCTTCAAATGCCAGGCCTGCTGTCATAGCACCATCGCCGATCACGGCCACATGCTGGCGATCGGTTTCGCCTTTATAATGAGAAGCCATGGCCATGCCCAATGCGGCCGATATGGAAGTAGAAGAATGGCCTACGCCAAATGTATCATATTCACTTTCGCTTCTTTTAGGGAAGCCACTTAAGCCATGGTATTTGCGGTTGGTAACGAAGGAATCGCGGCGCCCGGTGAGTATCTTATGTCCATAGGCCTGGTGACCTACGTCCCATACCAATTGATCGTATGGCGTATTGAAAACATAATGCAGTGCCACGCTCAATTCAACTACCCCGAGGCTGGCGCCAAAGTGGCCACCATACACACTTACCACATCAATGATATACTGCCTGAGCTCCTGGCTCACCTGGAGCATTTGATCTTTACTGAGTTTTTTGAGGTCAGCCGGGCTGTTGATGTGTTGGAGTAATGTACCGGGTTTAATATCCATGTTGGAAAATTGACTGGCTTTGAAGCTGTAAAAATAATACTTATAAAAAGATATACGCAGAATTAAACAACTTTAAACCTAAAGAGTTTGATAAAACAAAGAGAATTAATGGCCGAAATTCAACAAAAAGGAAGGATCTGGCGAATTTTCAAGGTATTTACCTGCTTCTGAGGGTTTACAAACACCTGGATAATCCCCTTCCGCTATGCCCATATCGAGTACCAATTGAAAATGCAGGTGTGGCGGCCAGTGCCCGTTTTCCTCCGGATTGCCGAAATGAGCGATTGTTTCGCCCCGGGTATAGAACCGGCCGGTACGTAAACCTGAGATATCAGCCAGGGAAAGATGGCCATATAAAGTGAAAAAATTGATGGTTTCAAGCTGGTGTTGCAGGATGATGGTTGCGCCATAATCGCCAAGCTGGTTGTTGAAGGCAAAACTATGTACCATTCCACCAAGTGGTGCAAACACAGGCGTACCCGCTTCACCCCAGATATCGATACCCAGGTGCAGGCTACGGGGCTCTTCATTGATCGTATGATGGTCTGACTGATTCCTGTCGAACAGGTTACTTCTGCGATACATCTCCCTCACTTCAGCATAACCGCCCAGTAAATACCGGGCATCAGCTTTTCTTCGCTGATCGTTGATGTATTGGGTGAACAATTCCAGGTCCTGGTAAATAACATCAGTAAATGATTTATTATTTGCAGACAGATCCAATGCTGCGATCTTGTCGGTTCCTATTTGAAATGGAACCACATTGTAAAATTCAGCCGTATGATTGTTGAGCCGGGAAACAATTTCGTTTTGCATCATACTGCAAGGTACATGATTGACCGATGAGGGGCAGCCTGGTTTCAATAAAGTTTAGCAAAGGTTTGTTTTCCTGAGTAGGTTATTATATTTGACAAAATATTGATGATAGATTTAAACCAACTCTTCATTTTGATACGCCCTGTATCTTCATGATAATTCAACCCGGCAACTTAATGCGCCGGTTGCAATACCATTAAATAATCGACTGAATTGAGGTTCCATTTCGGCCAATAGTTTTTCTTCGAGCCAATCGGCAAAAGTTTCAAAATATACGATGGCATCTTCCCGTTTATTTCTTTTCAGCCACCTAAACCCACCGGGTAAACGCTTTAGTACATCTTTATTGCTCAGGTATTCAATGTGATGTATATCGGTTGTAGTAAGACCAATGGCCTCCAGTTTATTCAACACCAGGTTTACTGGTGCCTGTGTAACCGGACAAAATTCCTGCGCCAGTTCTGTCCATTCGCCAATACCATGGTGGGCATATCGCAGAATTTCTCCTTCCGACAATTTAGTTACTACCTGTGCAAGGTTTCCGCAATTGCAGGCTCCATGATGTCCCCAGGCATAATGAGCGCCAAGACGAAGACGACGGGCTGTTTCCCGAAGAGCCTGGATGAGTTCGATCGTAGGTTTTGCCATGTGATAAATTTATTCTACATAACAATGTGCTACTGTTTTTGTTTAATAATCCAGGAGCAAAGCGTGGAAAATAAGAACAGTGTTATGATCAGATCACCACATTCACCATTTTACCTTTTACAAAAATGATCTTTTTAGGAGCTTTCCCTTCAAGCCATTTCTGAACGATCTCATTTTCGATTACCATCTTCTCTACTTC
>JAKQKY010000307.1 GCA_029560415.1 Bacteroidota bacterium
ATCGGATGTATGTGAGATAGATTCACGGATGCTCGCATCATCTACTTCATCCCTGATTCTAACATCTGTGAACCAACAATCCGCGTCATCCGTGAATCCTAATTTATTTAATTTCTTTCGCGTGTCGGCAACCTGGTATTAGTTTGTTTTGGTAATTCGGAGATTTGCAAAATCGCCTCCCGAAGTATCTGCTACATAAAATCCTATGGATCCTGTGCGACCGGGGGAAAGCAAATTAACTACCAGGCAGGGTTGAACGCTATTATTAATATAAGTTGAAACACTATCGCCCTGGATAACCACCCGCATATGCACCCATGCGTTGGGATCTGGTGCCGGCTTCACTGCTTGTTCATACTTACCAGGCGAATCTTCCCGTAATTTCTGCCATGTAAATTCCGGCCATGAAATATACTGGATCGCCCGGTTGCGTAACTCCTCTTCTTTGGCCCTGAATTGAAACGGGCGCAAATAAATTGCATCGAATGTCTCATTGTCTTTGCCACGAAAGGCGATGCCTACAAAACTATGTTGTTTCACATCTTCACCCCTTACATCAAATTCGATAATACCGGTGGAAAATGAAAAATCTTTCAACCAGGCAAAACCCTCTCCTGTTGATTTACTAAGCCGGATACCTTTATAAGAAGGTTCATTCAATAATTCCAGGTCACGGTTATAAACATTAATATTTTTTTGCTGCACTTGCTCGTGCAGGTTGATCAGGATTGGTTCTTGAGAATAGCATGTAAGTGCCAGAAGAAACTGAAATGACAGGATAACTAATCGGGCTGTTTTCATATCCGTTTTTTAGATGGTAAACATCCTGCTTTTTTAGAGCATATAGTTACCGCTTGTCAAATGGAGGGTGTGTTCGTTTTTTACATGGGGGATGTGGTGGATACTGGATACTGGATGCTGGATGCTGGATACAGGATGCGGGATGATGGATATTGGAGACTCCAGCAATTATTAAATATTAATTACTAAATGTTAATTAGTAGGATGCATACTGGATTCGATCTAAGGAACTTTGTACAAATACTTTGCGTACTTTGCTTTCTTCGCAGCTTTGCGTGAGACATTCTTATTTAACCAATGGACCCTGCCACAATACTTCTTCGATCATCCAATTCCCGTTCTGTTTCGACAAAAGGATATAGTCTACACCCCACCATGCGGTGACTTTTGCCGCGGCGATTGCCTCATCCACATCAAGCAATACTACTTTTTTTGGTGCATCGGGCTTAGCAAAATGTTTACTGGCCAATACCTTTTTTGCATAGTCAATGGCCTGCTGGTAACTCATGGTACCTTCGGGTTTATAGGTACCCGAATTTTTATCTTTCCAAAAGCCAATCTTATAAAGAGTGGGCTTCAGGCTTTTTGTTAACCTGGCTGTATCACCTTGATAGAATCCTTCTATATAATTCATGCAGGCAGCATTGATAAGATCATTGTCAGATTGTGCCGTTGCGAAGATGCTGGCGACGCAACAAAGGATTGTGCAAGCAAGTGATTTCATGATGTTGATTTTAGTATACTAAAGTAGATTAACTATCATGGAATGGGAAACCACTTATATAAAAATGGGGTGATTCGCGGATGATGAATTTACAGATGACACTGAAGATGTAAGTTCAACGGATAATAAGGAAAATTCGGATGAAGATGGAATCATGGATGATGAATTCACGGATGACGCTGATGACGCTGATTACACGGATTAAAAGTTAATGGATAATTTGACATTTGATTGTCACACTATCAAAAAAGATTTACAAAATTTTAAATCACTTACTATCTTATATGAATAAACGATTTTCCCCAAGATATAAAACTGCATACAGAATGTAACAAATTCTGTATACGGCTAGTGAGGTGGAAAGATACTATTGTATCGACTTTATTTTTGTAAGTACCCATAACTGTCCGGGTGAATTTCCGGTTACGCCCATATATGGTTCATGGGCCTGGTTTTCAAAGATATCGAGTGAACGCCCGGAGCCAAACATCCTATTTGTAAGCCTGTAAGTACCATCGGCCTGGGCGGCAACTGTCCAATACTGCCCCGCACTGGCATTTGATAAGCTCATGCAAATATCATAGGTGGTGCCGGTATAGGTATCCAGTGTTCGTTCTTCCCCCAGGAATAAATTAACTAAACCGTAAGTGGCGTTTCCCAAATCGATAAACTTCCAGTATTGTCCGCTGCCCTCGTTCGTTTTACCCATGCATAGGTCTTTAATCGTCGGCGAAAGTGCATCCAGCGAATAGTCTTTTCCCAATTGATTATTGGTTATCCGGTAATAATAATTCAGGTCAATCTGTGCAGATCCGGCCTGGCATATTACAATCAATAGCAGGCTAATGAAGATTAATTTCATTTTCATAGTAGGTAGGTTTGTATAGTGAAAGTAAAGCAATTTTATAATTAAACAATAAGTAAAACTTATGAGGTATTTGCCAGGATAAGCCTGATTGAGTACATATATGGGTATGGTTTTTTACGAGGTGAAAAAGACTGGCCCCAGATCACAATATAGAAAGTTCGTTACTCTCATTTTGAAACAGGCGCTAAAGTATCAATACAGATAATCACTAACGGGTACGAATACCAGACAATTCGATTGCTATAAATAAAAAACCGCATACAGAATGTATCCCATTCTATATGCGGCATGCTATGTAAAAGGTGTTACTGGATCGGTTTTATTTTGGTGAGTATCCAGAATTGACCCGAATAATTACCGGTTTTACCCATAAAAGGTTCATTGGTCTTGCCAGAATAAGTATCCAGTGAACGGCCTTCTCCTAAAAAAGAATTTGTGAGGCGGTAAGTGCCATTACCAAGGTCGGTAAGCTTCCAAAACTGCCCGGAATAATTACCGGTTTTGCCCATAAAAGGTTCATTGGTTTTGCCAGAATAAGTATCCAGTGAACGACCCTCGCCCAGGAAAGAATTGGTTAAACGATAGGTACCATTGCCCTGGTCGGTGATCTTCCAGTATTGCCCGGAATAATTACCGGTTTTTCCCATGAAAGGTTCGTTGGTCTTACCCGAATATGTATCCAGCGAACGGCCTTCTCCCAAAAATGTATTCGTTAGCCGGTAATAATAATTCTGGTCGATCTGTGCTGAAACAAGCTGGATCATCATGACCAGCAAGAAACTTAGAATGATTGATTTTATATTCATATTATTAATTTATAATATGAATATAAGGATATTTTATACACAAAAGTTTTTTTTGCAAACCGGATGGTAAAAACTGGAATCATTTGTCCATAGCTGCCCTGATTTGTCTGACTAGGCAGCCAATCATTTTCATCTCTTGTTCGTCCTTTGTTCTACTCTTATTCAGAAATGATAGCTTTTTTACCAGTAGAGTAGAACAAGCGTAGGACAAGCGTAGAATAAGCTGCTTATTTCATTGCCGCACGGGATTGAAATAGCTATCGTCAAATTAATCCGTTTTCTCTAATTGAAAAATCGTTTCTACGTCGGTGCCGAAAACTTTTGCCATCTTCAGGGCCAGTACTGTGGAAGGAATGAACCTTCCCGTTTCTATTGAATTGATTGATTGGCGGGATATCCCGATCTTGCCGGCGAGGTCTTCCTGTGTCCAGTTCTTCTTTGCCCTTTCTACTTTGATGCTGTTTTTCATGCTCCGTTGTATTTACGTCGTGAAATGAAAATGCCGATCACATAAAAGAGGAAAAACATCGGGATGAGATTTATGAAACTCCAGTCTTCTTTTTTAAGAACAACCACCAGGTCGAGCAATCCCAGCGTCATCAACAGCAACAAGCCAAGTGAAAAGCCCCATACGGTTGCTTCCAGTTGTATTCTACGTTCAACTTCATCCATTGTACTTATCGACCTGATGTAATGATAAATAAATAGTACAAAAAATACCGTTGGTACAAAAGACAGCAGGATGCCTGCTGATTTTGATAGCTCAGCTTTTTTTAATACAAATAAACAACCCATGTATACAAATGCCCAAAGGACGCTGTAAATAAGTGTTTTCCGGTCTGCCTGCTTTTTAATTGGTTCCATGATGTTTTAGTTTTAAGATTTCACAAAGATAAGCTAACTATTCTATTTGTAAAGTTTATTTTACATTTTGTCGTGTTAGCAAGACTAATCTTTTATAAATCAATGATAAAAAATATCGTGATAGATACATTGAGTGCCTGGATTTCGAATAATATTGGCAAAGTTGCCCTATTGGAAGGGTCAACCAGAAGATTGCAATTAAAATTTTACATTCGGTTACTGGTAACCGGTAACCAGGTATATAAGCAGTCACTATGATTACGATAGATACATTCAGAAAGCTTGCATTGTCTTTTCCGGGATCGGAAGAGCATCCTCATTTTGATAAACCTTCTTTCAGGTTAAAGAAAAAGATCTTTGCCACTTTATGGGAAAAAGATAACAAGGCTATGATCAAATTACCGCTTGCGGAGCAATCTGTATACTGTACATACGACTCACAATGCTTCTCTCCTGTTCCCGGGGCCTGGGGTAAACAAGGCTGTACATTTGTTGACTTGAAGATGGTAAAAAAGAAGATGCTACAGGAAGCACTTGCCATTGCCGTTACACAACTATCCAAATAAATTTAAACGAGCCAACCTGGTATTGCTTATGGATTGTCATCCATTTGATAACGGGAACCAATAGATGCTACTGCCTTCCAACAAACTGATTACTTTCCTGATCGCCAGATGCGATAACGGGCCAGGATCTCCCAGCGCCTGTCTTTACGGGTAGATATTTCGCCTGAAGGTTCTGTATACTTAATAAAAGGCTGCAGGTCGGCCGAATACCTGAGTCCGAAACTGAATTTTCGCCATTGATAATTTACCTGCAACTGCATACCGGCCAGTGAACGGTATAAGAACGAATCCTGGTAACCCGCTGGCAACAATTGGCTGCTGCTGGTTTCGGCCTGATCGGGTAATTGTTTAATGGTAAGCCGGCTTTCGGTAATGGCCCTGTATAAGAGATGATAATCAACTCCTGCACCTGCAGAAAAATGTTTGCTGATATAATGATGAAATCCAAGTGAAGCTTTGTGATAAAATGTTTTCTTTAATTGTAATGAAGCGGTTGATAATTCGCCTTCGAAATAATTGAGGCTTGTACTCCGGCTATATGTAAAAGCATCTACCATACGTGGTGAACCAAACTGTAGTTCTGCTAAAACAAACCAACGTTGTGGTTTTTCAAAAGCCAGGTATAGTGAAGGAATATAATCATGTAAGAGGTTGTTTCTCCCATTGAAACCATAGCTACTGAATTCCTTGCCAGCCAAAGGCAGTTGCTGTTGTATACCAATACCGGCACTCCATACGAAATCACTTTTATTACGTTTAAGGGTAGTAGCAGTATCCAAAGGTTTTGCAACCACTGCTTTCTTCGATAGTATACTATCCTTCTTAAGAACGGACATTGATTTTAGTACATCGGTTGAATCTGTTGTAGGAACTTCCAGTACGTTGGCTAACTCCTGTACAGTATTGGTTTCGTTGGTTTCTTTTGAAGATGTTAATGTATTCGGTGTATTAACATCATCGCTTGAGGGCACTTGTGCAATGATTTCTATCCCCGCCTTCCCATTTGTATTTCGTTTTGCTTTTTTACTTTTTACCTGTTGCGAATTAACAACATCATCTTTGCCTGCACTCAATGCCCGATTTTTCTTAATGCTTTTATCATCTTTTACTGGAATCAGGGACAATGCGTTATTATGAATAGGTACATCTTCGTTTATAGATCTTTTTCTCTCTTTTACATCATCGGAACTTGCAGGCCGATCATTTCTCCTTGTTGATTTTGCGGAATTAAAGCTTAGGTCTTTTTGTTCTAATCTTTGCTCATGTGATTCTGACTTATTTTTATTATCTCCTGCAGGTTGATCTTCTTTGAACCCATCAGAATGTTTATTTGTTGATACAGTATTTTCAACTCGCCCAGAAGATACAGATGAATTAATTTGATTAGTAGCATCTTGTTGTTTGCCAGTGCCTGCAAGGGTTGGCTGACCATCCCCGGAAGCAGCAGTCAACGAATGATCTACCGGCTTATCCTGTTGGAACCATTGCCAATAGCCAGCCAAAATCAGCGTAAGCAATAACAGTAATATGCCGAGTCTTTTAAAAAAAATGATCCTTGGTTTTTTCTCTTTATCGAGCAAACGGCTCATGTCATGCCATGCGGCATCTTCATTGGGCACGGGCAGGTTATTCAGCCTGCTTTCCAATGCTTCCTCTATGGGTAACTTCTTGTTCATAATTTTACCTCCTGGCATTGTATCATGTGTTGTAATTTTTTTCTTGCATCGCTAAGATGCCACTTACTTGTTCCCTCACTGATATGGATAAGCGCTGCAATTTCTTTATGGGTAAATCCCTCGATCACATATAAATTAAAAACCACCATCGTGGCTTCCGGTAATTGCCTGATAAACTGTAACAGTTCATTTACCTGCATCTTACTGATGGGCTCCGCATCGATATGATATGATCCTGATTCATCTGGCAGTTGTTCATAAGAAACATTCCTGGATTTCAGCTGTAAAAAATCTATACAGCAATGAATGACAATGGTACGAACCCAGGTATATAAAGTTGCTTTACCGGGTTCGTACCTGTTGATGTACCTGAATACTTTTAAAAATCCATTGTTGAGCACTTCTACTGCATCCTGTTCATTCTTTGTGTACCGCATACAGAGTCTTACCATAGAAACATAGTAAATCCTGTATAGCTGTTCCTGGGATTTCCGATCTCCCTTTTTACAACCCGCGATGACGATATCCAATGATTTCAAGAATCCTTGTTTTGAATAAATGAATTTAAAACTGGTGCATTACCCTGTACGTTCCATTGATCGTATGCACCGTTGACCCGGTTGAACTATGGGTATATTGACCAGTAAAAGAGCCTTCAAAGAAATCGGGCCACGACGTTGCAAAGCGGGTAACTGTTGAGGTAAAACCCGGGATGAATGAAACCGAGCCACCCGAAGGAAACGCATCTGTGGAAGTGAAGCTTGCTCCAAATACACCGGTTGAACTGCCATCTACATTTAGTACAAACTGTCTGGGGCCGGGTTGATTATCGACTAGTAAGGTAAACGATCCAGGGAAATCCACTCCCTGCATCTGGAAACTGTTAGATGCGTTCCAGTAATAATCCACTCCATCGATGTTATAATTGATGTAGGCAAAAGGTGTGGTATCGCATACAACGATATCGGCCAGGTTGGTTGCGGGGGAAGTGAGGTTAACGTTAACGGTTGTACTATGTTGTGGCCCTCCACCCGTTCCATTGTCAACGGCCAGGATAGAAGCCACGGATCCCGAGCCGGCACAGAAGGTAAAGCTGGTCTGGTACCTGCCGTTGCCATCCACCGCAGCATAGCGGGTATTGTTGTCGAAACTGATCATTGCATAACCATTTGTAACCGGGATATTATTGCAGTTGATCAACCGGCCCTCCAGGGTAATGATACCACTGCCCGTATTCGTTACCGTGATATTGCCCAGGTCGGTATCCTGTGTCATGGGATTGATGTTCTGCGTATAGAGCGTTGTGCCGCATGGATCCAGCACTTCCATCACCAGGGCTTCATTGGTGGGTACGAGGCCCGAAACCTGTCCGAGTGAATCGGTGTAACCGGTGATGTTATTCAGCCATGAAATGCCGGGCCTCGTAAGCTTTACCGCTGTATTTACCAGGGGCGTTTGGTTGATATTGATCAGCCTCATCGTTAAAGTTATACCGGATGAACTAAAATCACAATTCCAGAACGAGAAATGGCTTACATCGCCGATATATTGATTTCCTTGTTTTGTGGCGCTGCCTTCTTCTCTCCACAATCCATTAGTTTCATCTACGAACCACAATGGGATGCTTGCCGGTGCAGATGCAAGTGCTGCCGCTGGTATTGGCATGGTTAAGGTCGCTTTATTCCCCGTTTTGATCTGTAATTTTTCACCTGCAGCTGACTCCAGTTCAACTGCCATCATGCCAAAGGAAGTTAATACCACCTGTTTACCATCCTTATCAATAGCCGACAATGAACCAGGTATGGTGATGGCCAGATCTGCCGCAGTTGGATCAATGTATTGGGCAAATACTTTCACCAAACCACTATAACTATTACCTGTAGCAGCATCTTTGATACCGTTGGCGGGTAACCGAACAATGCTGCCATTGGATAAGGTGGCTGTACCACCGGTGGCCGCATCAATGCTGCCTGCCAGTGTACGGGGAATGAGTTTGATCTTCACATAATTGGTACCCGACGTAGCGGCAAAATGACGCAAGCCTTTAAAATAGCCGGTTTTAGTGGCTTGCACCAGGCTGTTCTTTCTGTCTAACAGCGCCGCAGCTATTTTGAAAAAGCCTTTTGCATCCGTGCTGGCAGTTTTATTACCCACTGTTATGGACACACCTTCGGCGGGAAGATTATTCTCATCTACGATATTGCCTTGTAAATTGGCTGTAATTGGCTCTGGCGTTACAATTATCGGCACCGGATCGGGATCAGGGGCTCCGATGTAACCGGGTTCTTTACGGCAATTGAATAAGGAGAGCGTTAGTATTATAACTAAGAAAAGATAGATTGCTTTTTTCATAATCATGTTTTATATGTTGATATACCGGGTTACAAAGCTAAAGGTTGGGTGGAGATGAAAATAATGTTGGGGAGGGGATGCGGGATGCGGGATACAAGATGCTGGATACGGGATACGGGATGCTGGATAAAGAGATGTAAAATAAAATTGGCGCACTTCGCTTTCTTTGGGGCTTTGCGTGAAATGATTTTCGATTCACGGATGACACGGATAACGCAGATCTTTTCTTACTTAAATTTTGCGCTCTTTGCTTTCTTTGGGGCTTTGCGTGAAATGATTTTCGATTCACGGATGACGCGGATGACACGGATAACGCAGATCATTTCTTACTTAAATTTTGCGCTCTTTGCTTTCTTGGAAGCTTTGCGTGAAACTTTAGATACACGGATTGGATGACGCTGGATACTGGATGCTGGTTGCTAGATCTGGGATAGCGGATGATTGATGATTGGATGCAAAATAAAATTGGCGCACTTCGCTTTCTTTGGG
>JAKQKY010000336.1 GCA_029560415.1 Bacteroidota bacterium
CAGACCAAAGAAATATTAACTTCTCCATTTAATACCATGCCGGATGCAGGTGACTGTAAACACTTTTTGCTGCTGAACAAGGATCGCTTTTATGCCCTCAGCTGGCTTATAGACTCATTGGGCAAATTAAAAGACAGCGGCTTGCAGGTAGTGGCCATTAAAGAAGCTTTACTGGAAACAGATAACTTATCAGGCGCTGCTGCAGATAAAAATGTGTATCAAATGCTGGGCAACAAACAGGTAAAACTGCAGGCGTTGCTGGATAATGCTGAGAATATCTGCAAGGTTTATTTTAAAGAACAAAACCTGGAAAATTTGGTGCTGGGTGTAGGGAAGAAGAACTAAACCTGCCCCTAATAAAACTTATAGTTACCCTGTAAAAGAGAACCTTACTTTTATAGCATGATAAGTGTAAGCATTGTTGAAGACCTTCCTGAAATAAGAAGTGCACTCGAAAGGATTATAAAAGCCGAGCCTGATATGCTGTTGCTCTCCTCCTCTTCTAATGCAGAAGAGGCAACGCCAGCCATTGTGGCTGCACAGCCCGATGTGGTGATCATGGACATCAATATGCCCGGCATGAACGGTATTGATTGCATTAAAAAAATCGGGGGTGATTGCCCCAATACGCAGTTCATGATCTTTACCATTTATGAAAATGATGAAAAGATATTTGATGCGCTTGCGGCAGGCGCCAGTGGTTATCTTTTGAAAAAGACAGCACCTGAAAAAATAATTGACGCCATTAAAGATTTATACAATGGCGGCAGCCCCATGAGCGGTATGATTGCCCGCAGAGTTCTCGGCCATTTTAAACAGGAAAAACCTGCAGGACTGGAAATACTGACCAATAAAGAAAACGAAATACTCAACCTGCTTGCAAAAGGTTTTCTCTACAAAGAAATTGCCGCCAAACTTTTAATCACCACCGGCACCGTTACACAACACATTCATAAAATCTACGACAAATTGCATGTGAGCAACAAAACCGAAGCCATTAACATGCTGCATAAACATTAATTTTCATCCTATAAAGCTGTATTCATTTTAACTTTAAAACATGATACGGGTCACCCAATCAAGTACTGCTTTCATATCTCTGGTGATCTGTATCTACCTGCCATTTTCAACAAGTATCGTATACTCACAAAATGCAAAAAAAGTAGACAGCCTGCAGCAGGTTCTTGCCATTGCAAAAAGCGATACTGCTAAAATAGATATCTTACAACGTATCACAGAAATAACACAGGACAGGAAACAACTAACTGAGGGATTTACCCAGATGGCGATGTTAGGAAAAAAAGTGAAAGACTATCCCGCTGTATGCCTGGCCCTGTCACAATTGGGATACTACGAGTATGAGAAAGGTGATTACACAACTGCAGAAAAAATATTTAAGGAAGGCATGGAACTGGCTAAAAAAACAGGCAATGATTTTGCATTTGGAAGGATGTGTAATACCATGATGAGCATCTCAGACAAAAAAGGAGATATGGTTACCGCCATTAATTATCTGAAAGAGGGTGAAAAGCTGCTTATTAAAACAAACAAACCTGTTAACCTTACCCGGCTTTACTGTAATGCGTCTGAATTATACAAGGATCATAACATGGCAGATAAAGCGTTGGAATACGCAAGAAAGGCATACAGCACAGCTTTGTCAAGTGGTGAACAAGAACCCATCACCACTGCATCCTGGTATATGGCAAACAGGCTGCAAATATCAGGGAAATATGACTCAGCCTTGTACTATTATAAGCAGGGGCTAACCATAGCAGAAACGCTGGAACTTGGTTATACACAAGGGGATATGTTAAGAGGCATTTCAACTGTTTATTCAGATTTACGGCAGTACGATCCTGCAAAAGAGTATTTGAAAAAGGCGATATTCAAATATGATTCTGTACACGTTAAAGACAGGGTAACAGAGTGTGAAGAATCCATCAGTTATATTGATTTTATGAGCGGGGATTTTGATAAGGTAAAAAAATACCTGCGCAGTCGGGAATGGATGGTAACCGCAGACAGCCTGGAAAATAAACGTTACATCAATAAGTGGCTTGCCAATCTTTCATTGGTTGATCAGCGTGTGGAGGACTGGGAAAAATATTATCGCCTGCATGAACTGGCGGATGCAGCCCTCACCAATAATAAAATACAGAAAAACATTCTTGAACTGGAAGCCAGGTACAATCTTTCCAAAAAAGAAAATGAACTGCTGCAGAAAGAATCGGAAAACCGTAAGCGGCTTTGGGTTATCGGCGCATTGGCCTTTGGCCTTTTAAGTTTGCTTACCATTGCATTAATGCAATATGCCAATTATAAAAACAAAAACAAGATTGCAGAACAAAAAACGATCATTGAAAAACAAAACGCATTGTCTGAGGAAAGGTTACGGATTGCTGCCGATATGCATGATGATGTAGGTGCAGGGCTTAGCCGTATCCGTTATATCACATCCTCTTTACAAAACATGGAAGGCGGCAGCAGGGAAGAAACGATTCAAAAAATTGTTTCACTCAGCGACGAATCGGTTGAAAAGATGAATGAAATTATATGGAGCCTCAACCAGGGCAGCCAGCGATTAGAGGAATTGATCTACTACACCCGCAGACAATGCAGCGAAATGGCCAACCTGGCAGGTATGGCGTTTACTTTTGACCTGCCGGAAAATATTCCTGCCATCATCCTAGGCTGGAAAGAATGCCGCAATATTTATTTACTGGTAAAAGAAGCGGTGAACAATGCGATCAAACATTCAGCTGCTGACGCAATAATCATTGAATGTAATATTACAGCGCAATTACAATTTGCTGTTACCGATAATGGCAAAGGCTTTGAAGCTGACACTGTAAAGAAAACCGGAAATGGATTGTTAAATTATAAGAAGAGGCTTGAAAATTTACATGGTACTTACCAGTTGATAACCGCACCGGGTAAGGGCACCAGATTAATATTTGCTATTCCACTTAATACGACCCACTAAAATATTACCGCTATAGAAAACCGATTTTAACCTCCCCTAAGAAATGTTAGGTTTTATTGCAATACAAAAACAGGCATCTTTGATAGCTTAAAGAAATTTGCACTAATGTGTTTTTTTTTAATAATTTACCAAGCCCACTTTATTTTTATTACACTCCTTCCCTGTTAAAAACTGTACACCCTGTGTGGCTGCGGTTTTATAAAAAATAAATTCTTATACCAATCTACTTTCTATTATGAAAAAGTTATTCTACTCCACAATCACAAGCCTGCTATTCAGCATAAACCTGCAGGCACAATGGAGTGAGGCCACAATAAACGCTGGGTGTGGCGATGCCTTTAATTTCCCATCCCTGCAACAAATAAAAACAGATGCTGCTGGCAATGTATTGGCGATTGTTAACGAAGCGCCCAATATACCTGGCCATACCAGCATTGTAACTAAGCTTGTAAATGGCAACTGGGTTAGCATAGGCAGGCCCTGGCTCACACCAGGAGGGTTTGTTGAGCCAATAAGATCTATCACAACCGATCCAGCAGGCAATGTATATGCCGCCGGCGCAATAAGAAATTTTGATGGCAAATATTGTGTGGCAATTAATGACGGCCCCCAATGGAATGAGTTAGGAACAAGCAGCAATTCGCTCAACGCAAACAGTGAAATTTATGCACTTGCAAGCGATGCGAGTGGGAAAATTTATGCAGCTGGTTCATTTAGAAACCCATCCAATCCTGACTCAGCGTATGTAGCTGTTTGGAATGGCACTAATTGGGCTCCTTTGGGAGGGATTGATACCTTTCATGCTTATGGTGTTATCAGTGTTTTGCATGTTGATGCAGCAGGCAATTTATATGCAGCAGGCGACTTTACTGATGATAATGGCTTTCGGTTTGTAGAAAAATGGGATGGCACACAATGGACAAGACTTGGCATTGGGGCAAATGCTATTAATGCAAATCATATAATTACATCTGTAACAACCGATGCCAGCGGCAATGTATATGCCTCTGGTTGGTTCACAAACAGTAATGGAAAAAAATATGTTGCTATGTGGAATGGTACTTCATGGGCTGAATTGGGTACAGGCCCTAATTCGCTTAGTACATTATTCAATGTATATAATACAGGCCTGATAAATATTACAACAGATAGTTTTGGAAATGTATATGCATCTGGTTCTATAAGAAATATCAATTCCCCATTTGGCCACCAGGTGGCAATATGGAATGGCAACACATGGAAACCACTGGGCAATGGCAACAGTGGTCCTAATTCATTTTATGCTCCAGGTAATATAGCAAGCGATACAAGCAATAATATTTTTGCCGGTTTCGCACAAGTTTTTAGTGGGGTCTCTTGTGTCAATATCGCTAAATATACTAGTGTATTGCCATCAGCAACCATATTAGGCGATACGGCTATTTGTATTAATTCATCCGCACAAAATGTAATTTTTAAAGGGAGCAATGGCAGGCCGCCCTATACTTTTAACTACACAGTGGACAATGGCCCGGTTCAAACTATTTCAACTATTGGCGGCAATGAAACGGTTACTTTTGCCACTCCTGCAAATGTTCCTGATACATTCACCTACAAGCTGGTAAGTTTTTCAGACAGCTACCCATATGCCGCAGCAGCTACAGACAGCCTGGTGATTAAAGTTAAAAAAATACCTCACATTACTATTACTGCAACACCAACAACAGCCTGTGAAGGAGCGCCAATAACGCTATCTGCCACTATTGATTACGGGCTGGAAAGTGTGACTTATGATTGGTATGTTAATGAACAGTGGATTTTATCATCCGCCACCCCTGTTTTTTACTACAGCTTTCAAAATGGTGATATCGTAACCTGCCAGGCAAGTATTTTGCCTTGCTTGCAATCAACAAGCAACAATGTTACTGTTACAATTACCCAGCCCAATATTACCCCCTCTGTAAATATTGCCATCACAGATGGCTTGAACCCTACCTGCAGCGGATTGGATGTTACATTTACGGCTACGCCAACCGATGCAGGCACGGTGCCTTCTTATCAATGGAAAGTAAATAATATAAACCAGGGCTTTAATTCGCCTACATTTATTTATTCCGGCGGCAATGGTATTGAAGATGTTACCTGCGTGGTAACACCCGGCGGCTTTGTGCCTTATTGCGTTATTAATAGCCCTGTAACCAGCAACACAATACAATTATCTTCTTACACAAATACATGGTACATGGATGCTGATGGCGATAACTATTTTACTGGAACGCCATTAGTTCAATGCGAATACCCCGGTGCCGGTTACACTATCAACACCATGCCGGGCGGCGACTGTAATGATAACGATGTAAATATTAACCCCGGCATTACAGAAATTGCAGGCAATAACACTGATGACAACTGCAACGGGCAGACAGATGAAATTGTTTATTGCACACCTTCAGTTGGGTTGCCCTGTTTTATAAATATTCAAAGCGTTGTATTAAATACGATGCAAAAAAATGATAACGGTTGTAATGGAGGTTATTCAGATTATTCGGGTACAGATACAGCAAATGTTGAAACTGCCGGTGCCGTTAATTTTTCGATAGCAATACTAGATGGGTCGCTAAACCAGCACGTAAATATTTATGTTGATTACAATAACGATGGGGATTTTGATGATATAGATGAACAAGTGGTAACAAATGCATTAGTGGTTTCAGGAACACCTGCAACCGGCAGTTTTAATATCCCTGCTTTGCAGCCAGCAGGCAGTTACAGGCTAAGGGTTGTTTCAGAATATGAACCCTTTGGTTCTCCTTCATCTTGTGTAACCAACTGGGGTGAATTTGAGGATTATAAATTGCGTATTGCTGAACCAGTTTGCCCATTAAACACCTGGACAAGCGCTGCCGCCGATGGCGACTGGAACAACCCTGCCAACTGGTGCAGCGGTTCAGTGCCAACAAGCGCAGGCAATGCAACAATACCAGCAGCCAATACACCATACCCTGCATTAACTGCAGATGCGTCTGTAAATAATCTCGAAATTGAAAACGGCGCCACTTTATCTATTGGCGCACACACACTCACATTAAATGGAACAGTGAATGAAGCCACATTTGGTGCAGGTGGCACTATCAGTGGATCTGAGCAATCAAGCCTCATCGCTTTAAACAATGCTGCAACGTATATTTATTTTACCCCGGGTCAAAACGTCTTAAAAAACCTGACACTTGGGTATGGCGCACAATTGATTGTTTATAGCGGCGATTTGGAAATAACTGCCAACCCTGTACCCGGCACAGTAACTTTAGGGCAATATTCCAATTTCTATTGCAGCAACCTCATTTTCAAATCAGGCCCGGCAGGCACCGCAAGACTGGATGAATTGCCTGTTGACGGAAATGGCAACGCCGAAGTGCAAATACAGGGTTCTCAAACCATTGAACGTTATATCCCCAACAATAATTTCCGCTCCTGGCGTTTATTATCCGTACCCACTTACGGCAGCGGTCAAACGATCAGACAGGCATGGCAGGAAGGCGACGCCAATCCTTTACCTCAACAAAACTACCTGCCAGGCTATGGTACACAAATAACTGGCACCGGCAACCGTACCGCAGCCCAGGCAGCTGGTTTTGACAATGTTGCTGCCAATGCTGCCATGCTGTACTGGAATGTAAATGCCTGGAGCCCGGTTACCAACACCAATACAGCTATTGATAATAAGCAGGCCTACTTTCTCTACATTCGGGGCGAACGAAGCAAAGGAGTCAGCGGTTCTGTTACCAATTCCTCATCCACTACATTGCGGACTGCTGGTTCTTTGTATACCGGCGATCAATCCACAACGGTACAAGCCAATAGTTTTACCCTGGTGCCCAACCTCTATGCTTCTGGCATTGATTTTACAGGCCTCACCCGTACCGGCGTTAGCAACCTCTTCTACATCTGGGATAGTAAAAAACTAAGTGGCAGCAGCCTGGGCGTGTATCAAACCTTTAGTGCCACCAACAGTTTTAATTGCATGGTAAGCGGTGGCAGTTATGTACTAGGTCAGCCGGTCACATTAATAGAAAGCGGGCAGGCATTTTTTGTACAGGGCAACAGCACCGGTGGCAGCATCGTATTGCATGAAAGCAGTAAACGAAACGGCAGTACAGGTCTCGGTTTCAGACCTTCGCCTGCTGCAGTTTCAAAAATAGAAACAAGGTTGTATGAGGCCGATGGCACCACCATGAGAGATGCAGCCAGCATTGTTTTTGATAACGCATACAGCAATGCTGTTGAAGAAGAAGACGCTCCAAAGATTGGCAACCCAGGCGAAAATTTTGCCATTGAAACAAGCAGTAAAATACTGGCGGTGGAAGGAAGAAAGCCCATCAGCGACAATGATCTGATACAGTTTAGAATGTGGAACCTTAAAAAGCAACAGTATCTTTTGGAGCTTGCACCACAGCTGTTAGCAGGCAAAGGGCTTGAAGCATACCTCGAAGATGATTATTTGAAAACATCAGTAAGCCTTGACCTGGATAAAAACAACAGCATACCATTTAGTGCAGATGCCAATGCCGGTTCCAGTGCTGCCAACAGGTTCAGGATCGTATTTAAAAAAGCAAGCCAGTCAACGGATGAGGTAAAACCCCGTTTTGTAATTGCACCCAACCCGGTTGAAAGCGGTTCTATGCACCTGCAATTTAAAAACCAGCCAGCCGGTACATACTATGTGAGATTGATCAATACCGCTGGTCAGATTGTATTTGCGGGCGCCATTACACATACGGGCGGCTCAGTAACACACAAGGTCGTTGTGCCTGAAGCAATCACCAACGGTCATTATAAAGCAGCCATTCATCAACCTGGCAAAGCAACCGAAACGCTCCAGGTACTGCTGAACAGAAAGTAACCACTACAGCATAAAAAAATCCCCCGAGGCCTTCGGGGGATTTTCATTTATGCTCTTTGCTTTGCAGGTGCTTTTTTCTTTTTGCTTTTAAGCGCCTCGTCAATTGCCTTGCTTAATTCAGGATAAGTGATCTTACCGTTGTAGCGCTCGCCATTAATAAAAAAGGTAGGCACATCTTTTACGCCA